>DATDLP010000294.1:0-16944 GCA_036519255.1 Croceibacterium sp. | reverse complement strand
TTCGGCAGCGAGATCGGGGTGATGACCGGGCTGGTCGGCTTCGCCGGCGGCGTCGGCGGGTTCTACCTCGCCTCGTCGCTCGGCTTCGCGCAGAAGTACACCGGCAGCGCCTCGGCGGGGTTCCTGATCTTCGCCGGACTTGCGGTGGTCGCGCTTGCCAGCCTGACGCTGGTCAAGGGCCGCTGGCGCTCGACCTGGGGCGAGCTCGCCGCGGCGCGAATCTGATGGAATGCGGAGAGCGGGCGGCCCCGCTCTCCGTAATCCCCCGCCGGAAGAGCGGGGTAGGTGGGGATGCCCGAGGGGCACGAACTGGCTAAAAAAGCAACCGGCCCAAAGGGGAACCGCATGAGGTACTTTCGACTGGCGCTGCTTGGCACGGCGCTGCCCGCCGCGCTCGCCGCGGCACCCGCCGCCGCCCAGGACGTGCTGCCGGCCATCCCGCTCGGCAACGGCGTGTCGCTCGACCCGATCGCCGCCGCGCGGCTACGCTACGAGACGGTCGACCAGGCGAACCAGCCCGAGCAGGCCGATGCTGTTACCTTGCGCGTTCGTGCCGGCGCCGAGCTCAAGGGCGGGGGCTTCTTCGCCCTCGTCGAAGGCGAAGGCACCCTTGCGCTGGTCGACGACTACAACGACACGCTGCCCGGCAACGGCACCGAACCGTTCCCGACGGTGTCGGATCCCGAGACCCTCGAGCTCAACCGGCTGCAGGTCGGCTATCTCAAGGGCGGCACCGGCGTGACGCTCGGCCGCCAGCGCATCATCCTCGACAACGCGCGCTTCGTGGGCAACGTCGGCTGGCGGCAGAACGAGCAGACCTACGACGCGGTGCGCGGGCAGGGGAAGTTCGGGCCGGTGCTGCTCGACGCGACGTACGCGATCTCGCAGCGCACGGTGTTCGGCGTCGACAGCCCGAACGAGCACTACGACGGCGATTTCGTGTTCCTCAACGGCGGGATCGACCTGCCGGTGGTCGACGCCAAGGCGTTCGCCTACCTGCTCGACTACGACACGCGCCTGGCGTTCTCGAGCCAGACTTACGGCGTGCTGGCGACCGCGGCGGTCGACATCCCGGCTGTCGGCAAGCTCAATGCCACCGCGAGCTATGCCACGCAGTCCGACTACGGCGCCAACCCCACTCCCTACAGCACCGAATACATCAACTTGCAGGCGGGGATCGGCCTGTTTGGCCTCACGCTTACCGCGGGCTACGAGGAGCTCGGCAGCGACGGCGGCGTGGCCGCGTTCCAGACACCGCTCGCCACGCTGCATGCGTTCAACGGCTGGGCCGACCTGTTCCTGACCACGCCCAACACCGGGCTGCGCGACTATTACGCGACCATCGGCACCTCGTTCGGCGTGCCGTTCCTGCCGGGGTTCAAGGCCGACCTTACCTACCACGAGTTCGACAGCGACTTCGGCGGCATCGACTATGGCAGCGAGTGGGATGCCTCACTCGGGTTCAAGTTCGGCCCGGTCTCGCTGCTGGCGAAATATGCAAATTATGACGCGAGCGGCTTCTCGGTCGATACCGAAAAGTTCTGGCTCCAGGGCGAGATCAACTTTTGAGCAGACCTGCCCGAAAATGCTGCACTGCAATATAGTGCTTGCCGCGGTGGGCAGGAATCGGTTATTCCCGCCCCACGCGGAAACGGCTCGCCCAACGGAGGGCGGCCTGGTCGATCCGCCGGCATAGCGAACACAACGTGGCAACGGCGCCGCCAGTCCTCTCGGGCTTGGCGGCTTTTTTGCGTGCGTAACTGGAGGGCCAAGTGAACGCACAGACGAGCTTCGACAAGGCAAGCCCGATCCCGGGCAGGCTGCGCGAGAAACTGGTCGTGATCGGCAACGGCATGGCGGGCTGCCGCGCGGTCGAGGAGATCCTCGCGCGCGATCCCGAGCGCTACTCGATCACCATCTTCGGCGCCGAGCCGCGGGTGAACTACAACCGCATCATGCTCTCGCCGGTGCTCGCCGGCGAGAAGAGCTTCGACGAGATCGTGCTCAACACCGCCGAATGGTACGAGGAGAACGGCATCGAGCTGGTCGCCGGTGATCCGGTCGATCACATCGACCGCGAGCGCTCGGTGGTGATCGGCCGTTCGGGCCGGGTCGAGCCCTACGACCGGCTGCTGATCGCGACCGGCTCGGATCCGTTCATCATCCCGGTGCCGGGCCGCGACCTCCCCGGCGTGGTCACCTTCCGCGACCTCGACGACGTCGAGAAGATGCTCGCCGCGGCGGGCGAGGGCGGCAACGCGGTGGTGATCGGCGGCGGGCTGCTCGGGCTCGAGGCGGCGCATGGGCTCGCGCTACGCGGCATGACCGTCACGGTGGTTCACCTGATGCCGACGCTGATGGAGCGCCAGCTCGACGAGGCGGCCGGGTGGCTGCTCAAGACCGAGCTCGAGCGCCGCGGGCAGACGATCCTCACCGGCGCCGACACGCAGGAGATCGTCGAGAAGAACGGCCACGTCGCCGGGGTCCGGCTCAAGGACGGGCGCGAGATCCCGGCCGACATCGTGGTGATGGCGGTCGGCATCCGGCCTTCGACGATGCTCGCCAAGACCGCGGGGCTCGAGTGCGAGCGCGGAGTCATGGTCGACGATCACATGGTCACCTCGGACCCGCAGGTGCTCGCGGTCGGCGAATGCGTCCAGCACCGCGGGCAGTGCTACGGCCTCGTCGCCCCTCTGTGGGAGATGTGCCGCGCGCTGGCCGATCACCTGACCGAGCAGCCGACCGGCTATTCGGGCTCGGTCACCTCGACCAAGCTCAAGGTTTCGGGGATCGACGTGTTCTCGGCCGGCGACTTCACCGGCGGCGACGAGCACGAGGACATCGTCATGCGCGACGCCGCGCGCGGGGTGTACAAGCGCGTGGTGCTCAAGGACGACAGGATCGTCGGCGCGGTGCTCTACGGCGATACCGCCGACGGCAACTGGTACTTCGACCTCCTGAAGAAACAGGAGGACATCTCGGAGCTTCGAGATGGCCTGATATTCGGCCAGGCCTTCGCGATGGGAGGCGGCGCCTTCGCGGACCCTAATGCCGCCGTTGCAGCGCTTTCGGACGACGCAGAGATCTGCGGCTGCAACGGCGTGTCCAAGGGCAAGGTCGTGGCGACGATCCAGGCCGGGGCCTGCAGCCTCGACGCGGTCCGCTCGCAGTGCAAGGCCTCGGCGAGCTGCGGCTCGTGCACCGGGCTGGTCGAGAGCCTGCTCGCGCTGACGCTCGGCGACGAGGTTCAGGTCGGGGCGAAGTCGCTGTGCAAGTGCACGAGCTTCACCCACGACGACGCCCGCCGGCTGATCGTCGAGAAGGAGCTCAAGGCGATCCCCGAGATCATGCAGGAGCTGCACTGGACCACGCCCGACGGCTGCGCCTCGTGCCGCCCGGCGCTCAACTATTACCTGCTGTGCGCCTGGCCGGGCGAGTACGAGGACGACCAGAAGAGCCGGTTCGTCAACGAGCGGCTCCACGCCAACATCCAGAAGGACGGCACCTACTCGGTGGTCCCGCGGATGTGGGGCGGGCTGACCAACCCGACCGAGCTGCGTGCGATCGCCGACGTGGTCGAGAAGTACAACGCGCCGATGGTCAAGGTGACCGGCGGGCAGCGGCTCGACATCTTCGGGATCAGGAAGGAGGACCTGCCCGCGGTGTGGGCCGACCTCAACGCCGCCGGAATGGTTTCGGGCCACGCCTACGGCAAGTCGCTGCGCACGGTGAAGACCTGCGTCGGCAGCGAGTGGTGCCGGTTCGGCACGCAGGATTCGACCGGGCTGGGCGTCAAGATCGAGCGGATGACCTGGGGCTCGTGGATGCCGCACAAGTTCAAGATCGCGGTCTCGGGCTGCCCGCGAAATTGCGCCGAGGCGACGATCAAGGACTTCGGCGTGGTCTGCGTAGACTCGGGCTACGAGCTCCACGTCGGCGGCAACGGCGGGATCAAGGTCCGCGCGACCGACCTGCTGTGCAAGGTCGCCACCGAGGAGGAGGCGATGGAGCACTGCGCGGCGTTCATCCAGCTCTACCGCGAGGACGCGCACTACCTTGAGCGCACCGCGCCGTGGATCGAGCGCAAGGGGCTCGAGTGGCTCAAGGCGCAGATGTTCGCCGAGCCGGACACGGTCAAGCGGCTCGCCGCGCGGTTCCGCTACTCGCAGAAGTTCTCGCAGGACGATCCCTGGGCCCAGCGTGCCGCGGGCGACCGCCGCGACTTGCACAGCCACCTCGCCACCGTCCGCCCCGCCTCGGAGTACGCATAATGCAGGCCAAATGGCTCGACATCGGCCCGGTCACGCAGATCGAACCGGGCATGGCGGCGACCCTGCCGGTGATCGGCGGCGAGGAGATCGCCGTGTTCCACACGATGCGCGGCGAGTTCTACGCGCTGGTCAACAAGTGCCCGCACAAGCAGGGGCCGCTCAGCCAGGGCATCGTCCACGGTGACAGCGTGACCTGCCCGCTGCACAACTGGAAGATCTCGCTGCGCAGCGGGCAGGCGCTGGGCGACGACGAAGGTTGCGTGCCGACGATCCCGACCAAGGTCGACGCCGGGCGTATCTACCTGCTGCGCGAGGCGGTGGTCCCGCCCAAGCTCGGCGTGCTGCCGGCGAAAGCGGCGTGAGCACTCCCCTTCCGCTTGCGGGAGGGGCCGGGGGTGGGCCTGTCCGGCCCACTGACCCACCCCAAACCCCTCCCGCAAGCGAGAGGGGCTCATGTCTGCGATCCGCACCACGTGCGCATACTGCGGCGTCGGCTGTGGGATCGCGGCCAGGGTCACCGGCGAGCGCGAGGTCGCGATCGCCGGCGATCCCGAACACCCGGCGAACCGCGGCAAGCTGTGCTCGAAGGGCACGCATCTCGGCGAGACGGTCGGGCTCGAGGGGCGGCTGCTCTACCCCCAGATCGAGGGCCGTCGGGTGAACTGGGACAAGGCGACCCGCCACGTCGCGCGCAAGTTCGCCGACACGATCGCGCGGCATGGGCCCGACAGCGTTGCGTTCTACGTTTCGGGGCAGCTGCTGACCGAGGACTACTACGTCGCCAACAAGCTGATGAAGGGCTTCATCGGCTCGGGCAACATCGACACCAACTCGCGGCTGTGCATGTCGAGCGCGGTCGCCGGCCATGTGCGCGCGTTCGGCGAGGATGTCGTTCCGGCAAGCTACGACGACCTCGACCACGCCGATCTGATCGTGCTCATCGGCTCGAACACCGCGTGGTGCCACCCGGTCGTGTACCAGCGGATCATGGCGGCCCGCGCGGGGCGGGGGACCAAGGTCGTGGTCATCGACCCCCGGCGGACCGAGACTTGCGAGGAGGCCGATCTGCACCTCGCCTTGCGGCCGGGCAGCGACGTCGCGCTGATGAACGGGTTGCTCGCCTATTGCAGCGACAACGGAATCGTCGATCCGGACTTTCTCGAGGCGCACGTGACCACGCCGGACCGCTTCTGGGAAGCGCTCGACGAGGGTTGCGATCTGTGGTCGACCGCTGCGGCTTGCGACGTGCCGCCGTCCGATTTGCTCGCCTTCTTCGAGCTGTTCGCCCGGCACGAGCGCACGGTCACCTTGTTCAGCCAGGGGATCAACCAGTCGATCCGCGGCACCGATCAAGTCAACGCGATCGTCAACGTCCACCTCGCTACCGGGCGTATCGGCAAGCCCGGCGCTGCGCCGTTCTCGATCACCGGGCAGCCCAACGCGATGGGCGGGCGCGAAGTCGGCGGGCTTGCCACGACGCTGGCCGCGCACATGGATTTCGCGCCCGAGAACCAGGCCAACGCCAAGCGCTTCTGGGCCGCGCCGCGGATGGCGGCGAAGCCGGGGCTCAAGGCGGTCGACCTGTTCCGGCAGATGCGCGAGGGGCGGGTCAAGGCGCTGTGGGTCATGGCGACCAACCCGGCGGTCTCGCTGCCCGACGCGGGGCTCGTGCGCGAGGCCCTGGCGGCGTGCCCGTTCGTCGTCGTCTCAGACTGCGTGGCCGAGACCGACACGTCGCGCTACGCGCACGTGAAGCTTCCCGCGCTCGGCTGGGGGGAAAAGGACGGCACGGTCACCAACAGCGACCGCACGATCAGCCGCCAGCGCGCGCTGCTGCCGGCGCCGGGCGAGGCAAAGCCCGATTGGTGGATCGTCAAGGAGATTGCCCGCGCGATGGGCTGGCGCGATGCCTTCACCTACGACAGGCCGGCCGACATCTACCGCGAGCATGCCCGGCTTTCGGCCTATCGCAACGACGGCAGGCGGCTGTTCGATATCGGCTATCACGCGGCGCTCACCAATGCGCAGTACGATGCGCTGGAGCCGGTGCGCTGGGGCGGCAGCCCGTTCGCCGACGGGCGCTTTCCGACGCCCGACGGCAAGGCGCGGCTCGTCGCGGTCGAGCAGCGGGCGCTCGATGGCGCGCTGCCCAAGTGGCCGCTGACGCTCAACACCGGCCGCTATCGCGATCAGTGGCACACGATGACGCGCACCGGCCTCTCGCCAAAGCTGTCGCAGCACCGCCGCGAGCCGATGGTCGAGATTCATCCGCTCGACGCCGAGGCCCAGGGGATCGACGAGCGTGACTTCGTCCGCGTGCTCACCCCGCAAGGCGAAAGCGTGTTTCGCGCGCAGCTCAGCGCGGGGCAGCGGCGGGGCGAGATCTTCACGCCGATCCACTGGACCGACCGCCAGTCAAGCGGAGGCCGTACCGGCCTGCTGCCGCGCGCGTCGGTCGATCCCCATTCGGGCCAGCCGGGGTTCAAGTCGACTCCGGCGCGGCTCGAGCGGCTGGCGGTCGAATGGCGCGGTTTCCTGATCGCTCGCGCGCTGCCGGCGACGATTCCCACGGCCTATTTCACCAGAGTGCGCGTCGGCCAGGGCTGGCTTGCCGAGCTGGCCGGCGAAGGCGACCCCGTCGCGCTCGCCCAGGCGCTGCTGCCGAAAGGCGAGCGGATCGAGATCGCCGATGCTGCGCGCGGGGGGCTCAGGATCGCGGTGCTGGCAGCAGGGCGGCTCAGCGCCGCGCTTTACCTCACCCGGACCGGGCGCTTGCCCGATCGCGACTGGCTTGTCGCGCAATTGGCCTCGGCCGAGCTCGCATCCTCGACCGAGCTCCTCGCCGGGCGCCCCGCGGTTCCGCAACCCGACCGCGGCCCCATCGTCTGCGCCTGCTTCGACGTCGGGATGAAGACGATTCTCGAGGCAATCGGCAGCCGTGGCCTGGTGAGTGTAGAGGCCGTCGGCGCCGCGCTCTCGGCTGGCACCAACTGCGGTTCATGCCGGCCCGCGATCCAGCGCCTGATCTGCGAGACGAAGGAGGCGGCAAGTGGATGATGCGGACCTTATCGCGCCCGGCACCGTCTGGCTGGTCGGCGCCGGACCGGGCGATCCCGACCTGCTCACGCGCAAGGCCGAGCGGCTGATCCGCGCGGCCAGCGTGGTATTCCACGATGCGCTGGTCGGCCCTGGCGTGCTCGAGCTGGTACCGCGCCATGTCCGGCTGGTTTCGGTCGGCAAGCGCTCGGGACGGCATTCGAAGGACCAGACGACGATCGATACCCTGCTCGTCGAGGCCGCGCTGGCGGGCGAGCGCGTGGTGCGGCTCAAGGGCGGCGACCCGGCGATCTTCGGCCGCGCGACCGAAGAGCTCGAGGCCTGCCGCGCCGCCGGGGTGCCGGTGCAGGTCTGCCCGGGCGTGACCGCGGCGAGCGCGGCCGCCTCCAGCCTCGGGCTGTCGCTGACGCTGCGCGGGCTAGCCCGCCGCCTGACCTTCGTCACCGCACACGCGCGGGCGGGCGAAGCGCTCGAGCTAGACTGGCAGGCGCTGGCCGATCCGCAGGCGACGCTGGCGATCTACATGGGCAAGGCCGCCGCGCCGACGGTTTCCGCACGGCTGATCGCCGCCGGGCTGGCGCCCGACACGCCGGTGGCGATGGTCGAAAACGCCAGCTTGCCCGGCGAGCGCCGGTTCTCGACTCGCCTCGACCTGCTGCCGCTCGCCGCGCGCACCGCGCTCGGCGACGGTCCTGCGGTGATTCTCATCGGGCGCGGAGTAGCGGCAAACGCTCATCCCGCCGGGCATGGCACCGGCGTGTCGGTGATGGCCAGCACCTCGCGCCTGTCGGCCGGATAAGTCGCTCGCCTTTCAGGAATTTCGCGATTCCGCGGACAGGCTCGCACGTGAGGGTTCTCAAGTGGCGCGCTTACCCATATGGAGCCCGCAGGAGGGCGCTGCCAGGCATGATCCGAGGGCGAGTTCGTGTATCTGGCTGGAAGCGTCTGCCTGCGCGGAACCTGTCCTTGCGCCTTGCGGCCTGCTGCGTGCTGGTCGCTGCCGCCAACGGCCAGGCTGGCGCCCAGACCGCGGCCCGATTGCCAGTGCTGCCCGCGCCGACCGGCGACCCGCTCCGCCTCGACCTGTCCGCCGACCCGATCCTGCATCTGAGCCAAAGCGCAATGCCGACGGAAGAATTCCGGCAGATCGTCGCCGCGGCGGTTGCACGCCATCCGGCGAGGCTCGAAGCCCTCGCCGGCGGCGAGGAGGCCGAGGCCGCCGTGGCGGAAGCGCGCGAGGGCCTGTTTCCCTCGGGCGAGATCACGGTCGACAGCTATCAGTCGATCATGCGCGAGTTCTCGAACGATCCCGACAACATCATCGAGCGGTCGCGGCCCGAGAAGCGGACCGACGCGCTGCTCAACGTGCGGCAGGTCGTGCTCGATTTCGGGGCGACCTCGAAACGCATCAGGGCAGCGGGAGCCCGGCTGCGCGGCGCCACCGCGGAGATTGAATCTGTCGTCGACCCGGTGGCGCTCAACACGGTCGCCAACTGGTACGATGTGGTGGCGTACCAGGCGCTCGTCGCGGTCAGCGAGGAGTTCACCGCGGCGCAGGATTCGTTCCGCGACGCCATCAACGAGCGGATTCGCCAGGGGGCTTCGGCCGAGGGCGACCTCGCGCAGATCGAAAGCTACATCGCGCGGGCCAACACGCGACTGGCCCAGTTTCGCCGCTCGGAAGCCCAGGCGGAAGCCCGCTTCTCGGAGTACACCGGCACCGCCCCGTTCGCCGCGCAGCCGCGCGCGCCGCGGCTCGGCAACCTGCCGATCAGCAGGGACGCGGCGGTGCTCGATGCGCGCTCCGCCGCCGGCGTGCGGGTCGCCGAAGCCGGGGCGGATGCAGCGCGGCAGGATTACCGGGCCGCGCAAAGCGAGCTTCTGCCGGTGGTCACCGCCGGCGTCGACGGCGGAAGCTACGGCGTCCTCGAGGGCGAGCCCGACTACGACATCCGCGCGCGCCTCACCTTGCGCTACCGGTTCTTCGGCGGCGCCGAACCGCGGGTCGCGCAGATCGGCGCGGCGGCGCGCGCGGCCGACGCGCGCGCGCAACGCGTCAGGGAAGAGGCCGAGCGCAACGCCTCGATCGCCTGGTCCGACGTCCAGGCGCTCGAGGAGCAGGTGGCCGCGCTGCGCGAGAACTACATCGCGACCCGGCGCACGCGCGACGTGCAGGTCGAGCGCTTCCGCGTCGCGCGCGGCACGATCGTCGACGTGCTCGAGTCGAACGAATCCTATTTTGAGACCGCGGTCGCGTATGTGCTGGCGATCAGCGAGCTTGACGCTGCGCGTTATGTGCTGCTGTCGCGCACCGGCAAGTTGCTCGACGCGCTGGAGATCGAGCCGATGACGGGCGAAGGGGCCGAGCAATGAGCGAGCAGCTGGTCCCCGATCCGCCCGAGCGGTTCGCGTCGTGGCTGATCGAGCCGATGCGGCGCAACAAGGCGACCTACATCAAGGTCGCGCTGGCGGCGGCGATGATCAACGTGTTCGGGCTGGTCACCTCGCTGTTCACGATGACCGTGTACGATCGCGTGCTGCCGAACAACGCGGTCGATTCGCTGGTCGCGCTGTCGATCGGGCTGGCGATCGTCATCGTGTTCGACTTCGTGCTGCGCACGCTGCGGGCCTACTTCGTCGATATCGCGGGAGCGCAAGTCGACCGCGAAGTCGGCGGCACGCTGTTCGAGCGCATCCTCGCGATCCGACTCGAGCTCAAGAAAGGCTCGACCGGCTCGCTTTCGGGGCTGCTGCGCGAGTTCGAAACGCTGCGCGACTTCTTCGCCTCGGCAACGCTGACTGCGGTCGTCGACGTTCCCTTCATCCTGGTAACGCTGGCGGTGATCGCGCTGATCGGCGGCCAGCTGGTGTTCGTGCCACTGGTGATGGTGCCGCTGGTGATTCTGGTCGGCTGGCTGACCCAGCCCGCGCTCGACCGCCTGGCCGCGCGCTCGCTCAACGAGGGGTTCCTCAAGCAAGCGGTGCTGATCGAGACGATCGGCGCGCTCGAGACAGTCAAGGCTTCGGGCGCGGGGGCGATGCTGTCCGGACGGTGGTCGCAGGCGATGGAGCAGCATTCCGACAGCGCGCTGCGCCAGCGACTCGTTGCGGCGATCGGGATCAACACCGCCGCCTCGGCGGGCACGATCTCGTATGCCGGCATCGTGATCGTCGGCGCCGGGATGATCGCCGAGAACACGCTGACCGTGGGCGCGCTGATTGCGGCGTCGATCCTGAGCGGGCGCGCGGTTGCGCCGCTGGCCCAGATCTCGCAGCTGCTTTCGCGGATCAGCGCGACGAAGACCGCTTACCGCCAGCTGAACGCGCTGATGGGCATGCCGGTCGAGGGGCCGTCGGGCGAAGCGCTCAAGCCGGCCTCGATCGCCGGCAAGGTGGAGTTCCGCGGAGTCGAGTTCCGCTATCCGGGTGCGGCCGAGAAGGCGCTCAACGGCATCAGCTTTACCATCGAGCCCGGCGAGCATGTCGCGCTGCTCGGACCGGTCGGCTCGGGCAAGTCGACGATCGCCCGGCTGGTGCTCGGGCTCTATCCGACCGACGAAGGGCTTGTGCTGATCGATGGCACCGACGTGCGCCAGCTCGACCCGCCGGAGCTGCGGCGCCATATCGGCGCCGCCCTGCAGGAGAGCGTGCTGTTCTCCGGCTCGGTGCGCGAGAACATCGCCTTGGGGAGCGCGGGAGTCGACGATCCGGAGCTGATCCGCGCCGCCCAGGTATCGGGGACGCATCAGTTCATGGGCCAGATCGCCAATGGCTACGACTTGCGTCTCGCCGACCGCGGCGAAGGGCTGTCGGGCGGCCAGCGGCAGTCGATCGCGATCGCGCGCGCGCTGGCCGGCAGGCCGCCGATCCTGGTGTTCGACGAGCCGACGAGCGCGATGGACACGCAGACCGAGGACGGGCTGATCCAGCGGTTGCAGGCCGAAGCGGCGGACAAGACGCTGATCGTGATCACGCATCGCCCGTCGCTGCTCAAGCTGGTCAAGCGCATCATGGTGATCGAAGGGGGGCGGGTCGTCGCCGACGGCCCGCGCGACGAGATCCTCAAGCGGCTTACCCGGCCGAAGGCTTCCTGACATGAGCGAACTGGCGGAAAACGAGAACGGCACCCACCTCGAGGATCTGGCCGACCGGATTCGTCCGCGCGCGGCCTCGAACCTGCTGTTGTGGGCGATCCTGGGCTTCGTCGTGATCTTTCTGGTCTGGGCAGCGTTCGCCGAGCTCGACCGGACGGTGCGCGGGCAGGGACGGATCATCTCGAGCTCGCAGCTGCAGATCGTGTCCAATCTCGAGGGCGGCATCGTCGATGCGATCCTCGTGCGCACCGGGCAGGAGGTCCGCCGCGGGCAGGAGCTCGTGCGGCTCAATCCCACGATGACCGGTGCCGAGCTCGGCAGCGGCGAGGCGACGCTCGGCGCGCTGCGCGCCAAGATCGCGCGGCTCGAAGCCGAGGTCGCCGGCCGCAGCCCGGTCTATCCCGCCGCCGCCGACGCGACGATGGCCTCGCAGATCGCGATCGAGCGCTCGCTCTATGCGGCGCGCATGGCCAATCTCTCGAGCATCAACGCCGCCGCGCAGGCCCGCCTCGTGCAGTCACAGCGTGCCGCGGCCGAAGCGAGCGCGGGTCACCAGGCGCGGGTGGCCGCGAGCGAGGCGGCGCGCACCGAGCTGCTCGCGATCCGCCCCCTGGTCGAGCGCGGTATCGAGCC
Source organism: Croceibacterium sp. (assembly GCA_036519255.1). Lineage (GTDB taxonomy): Bacteria > Pseudomonadota > Alphaproteobacteria > Sphingomonadales > Sphingomonadaceae > Croceibacterium_A. The sequence goes on along the minus strand of DATDLP010000294.1, from coordinate 4,889 downwards.
GCAGCTCTCGCTGGTGCGGGCGGAAAGCGCGGCCGCGGTCGCCTCGAGCGAAGCCGCAGCGGCCGCCGCGTCGGTGTCGCGTGCGCAGGCTGCGATCGTCGAGGCGCGCTCGATGCTCGCCCAGCAGCAGCAGGACTGGCGCTCGATCGCCGCCGACGAGCTCGCCCGGACCCGGGCCGAAATGGCGGCGCGTCAGAGTGCGCTGCCGGCGCTGGCCGACCGCGTCGAGCGGACCTCGGTGCGCTCGCCGCTCGACGGCCGCGTCAACCGGGTTCTCGTGACCACGGTCGGCGGCAGCGTCGGACCGGGAGCGCCGATGGTCGAGATCGCGCCCGACCGCGAAACGCTGCTGGTCGAAGCGATGGTCATGCCGAAGGACATCGGCCGGGTCCGCATCGGCCAGAGCGCCAAGGTCGACATCACCGCCTACGATCCGTCGGTCTACGGCTCGCTGTCGGGCCGCGTGGCGGCGATCTCCCCCGATGCGGTGGCCGACGAACGGAGCGGCCAGACTTACTACCTCGTGCAGGTCCGCACCGACAGCGACCGCACCGGCTCCGGACGCAAGCTCGCGATCGGCACCGGCATGGTTGCCGACGTCAGCCTGCTGGGCGACAAGCGTTCGGTGCTGTCCTATCTGCTCACGCCGATCACGCGCTTGAGCGAGCGCGCGTTCCGCGAGTAGTTTCTTCTGACGATCTCACCGGCCAAGGGGCAGCATATGCGTGAACTGACGTGGGATGATTTTGCCGACTCCGTCGGCAAGGGCTACGCGATCGAGGCAGATGGCTGCGCGATCCCGCTCACGCTCGCCGTGCTGGAGAAGCTGCCCTCGTCGGGGCGCGGCGGCGGTTCGTTCCGCATCGAGTTCACCGGCCCGCTCGAGTCGATGCTCCCGCAGGCGATCTACCCCTTCACCCGCGACGGCGAGACGGTCGAAATCTTCATTGCGCCGATCGCGCGGGACGCGACCGGGGTGCGTTACGAGGCGGTCTTCTTCTAGGACGGCGCCCGCAGCAGGTCGTAGACCCCGCGGTCCTCGACCATCTCGAAGCCGAGCCGGGCGTAGAGCGAACGCGCCGGATTGTACTTCTCGACGTGAATGCTCAGGCCTTTGCCGAGGCTGCGGGCATGATCGAGAATGTCCTGCATGATTGCGCCGCCGATGCCCTTCTGCCGGCTGTGCGGGAGGAGCGAGATGTCGACGATGTGCAGGTTCTCGCCCAGGTCGCGCAAGTAGAGGCGTCCGATCGCCTCTTCTCCGCGCTCGACGATCAGCCACTCGGCGTCGGCGAAATGCAGCGCGTAGTGGCGGTGCTGCGCGTCGTGCTGCTGCGCGAGAAACGCCTCCTGCATTTCCAATGGCCAGCCGGTCGCCGCGACCTCCTCGCGACGCGTCGACGCGTAGAGCTCGGCGACGAACGGCAGGTCCTCGTCCGAGAACTCGCGGTACGATACACCGAACCCGCCGGCGGCCTTCAGCGGCGGCGGCATCGGGTCAGTTGAAGACGGCGAGCATCCGCAGCGGCCTGGCTACGTTACCGCCGGTCAGGAACATGTCGAACGCGCCGCCTTCGGCGTGGTTGACCCGCAGGAACTGGGCCGCCTGGAGCGCGCCGCCGGACGTGATGTCGAACCGTGCGACAAACGAGCCGGGGCGCAGGACGGCCGGCCGGCGGCCCCGCTCCGGAAAGGCCTGGACGCTCGTCAGCTTGAGCACGTGCCCAGTCTGGGCGGTGAAGAACGTGCCGACCTGAAGCGCCCAATCGGCCTTCGTGCCGTTCGCCAGGTTGACGCCACGCCGGCCGAGAGCGGCCGGGCGCAGCCGGTCGGCGAAATCTCCGACTCCGCCAGTTTGCTGCACGGTGACTCCACCCGCCACGGCAGCACCCCCAGCCAGCCCCAGCAGGATGTTCCGCCGGCTCATCAGCGACGCTTGTACAGCCATCGATAGGCCCCCCTTCGATTATGTGAGATCGCAACCTCTGGGCGATTGCTTACCCGGCATTCCGGCACGACGCATCAACAAAATTTGCCCACAGAACCCTAGATATACTGCGGTTTAGCGGCCAAAGACCGGATCGTGTCGACGGCTCGAATTGAATGCCGGTTTTTGCTGTGCCGACCGTGTGCGAGGCCCTCTTTGGAGCACTGCAACAAGTAGATTCCTATGGACTTGAAGTCGTCGGGGAGTCACTTTGGCGTGGTCAGTTCAGAGTGACGGCGAGTCGCGGACAGAAGGTCCCCAGCGGGATTCATGCAGCCGCGACGGAATCGGGGGGAATGCGGAATAGTAGAGAACGCGGTGCCACGCTTTGGTTGAAGCGGAGGTAACCCGTCGCACGTCGCGTTTCGGCATCACCCCCAAACTGCTTTCACGCTGCGCATTTCGATGAGGAGAGCGACGTGCCCACTTACACCGGCAACAACGGCAGCAACACCATCAATGGCTCGAGCGGCGACGACACGATCAACGGGCTTGGGGGCAACGACCATCTCAACGGTGGCAACGGCAGCGACACCATCAACGGCGGCACCGGCAACGACCACATCGATGGTGGCTCGGGTAACGACACCCTCAACGGCGACGACGGCAACGACAACATCTCGGGCGGCACCGGCAACGACACGATCAACGGCGGCACCGGCAACGACAATATCTCCGGCGGCGACAACGACGACACCGTCAGCGGTGGCACCGGTAACGACAACATCGACGGCAATTCCGGCAACGATGTCCTCAACGGCAACGACGGCAACGACGACATGTCGGGCGGGAGCGGCAACGACACGATGAACGGCGGCGCTGGCGACGACGACATGACCGGCGACGATAACGACGACACGCTGTACGGCGGCAGCGGCGACGACGAGATGTCGGGCGGCAAAGGCAACGACACGATCCACGGCGATGCCGACGACGACGAGATCAACGGCGACGACGGCAACGATTTCATCTTCGGCGGCGCGGGCTACGACCTCCTGTTCGGCGGCTCGGGCAACGACACGATCGACGGCGGCGACCAGGACGACGAGCTGTCGGGCGGGACTGGCAACGACACGCTGCTCGGCGGGAACGGCCACGACGAGCTGTCGGGCGACGACAACGACGACAACCTCAACGGCGGAAACGGCAATGACGCGCTGTTCGGCGGTTCGGGCAACGACACGCTGACTGGTGGCGGCGGGCTCGACTTGATCGACGGCGGCTCGGGCACCGACACGGCGGTCTATTCGGGCTCCGTCTTCGACTACACGATTTACCAGCTCGGTCCCGTGACCGGCGTGATCCACAACGGCCCGGGCGGCCCCGGATCGGGTGCCGATGGTGCGGATCTGCTGGTATGGGTGGAGCGGCTGCAATTCGCCGACTTCACCGTCGATCTCGTGGGCAACGACGCGCCGATCGCGTTCGACGACGCGGTCGCGCTGACCGAGGATGCCGGCAGCTACAACAGCGGCGCGGCGAGCGTGCTGCAGAACGATGTCGATTTCGACGGCGACTCGCTGACGGTCGCACCGGGCGTTTTCGCCGGGACCTACGGCACGCTGACACTCAACGCGAACGGCACCTACAACTACGTTCTCAACGCGAACGCGCAGACCCTCGATCAGGGCGAGGTGGTACAGGACACTTTCACCTACACGGTCTCGGACGGCAGCGCCTCCGACACGGGCAACCTGGTTTTCAACATCAGCGGCCTCAACGACGCGCCGGTAGCCAACGACGACGCCGCCTCAACCACCGAGGATGCCGCGGTGGCGGGCAACGTGCTGGCCAACGATACCGACGTCGATGTCGAGCCGCTGGTGGTGGCCAACCCTGGCACTTACGCGGGCGCCTACGGCACGCTCGTGCTAGCGGCCGACGGCAGCTACACCTACACGCCGAATGCGGCCGCCCAGGCGCTCGACGACGGCGAGGTGGTGAGCGACGCGTTCGGCTACACCGCCTCGGACGGTACCGCTTCGGACACGGCGACGCTCACCGTGACCGTCAGCGGCCTCAACGACGCGCCGGTGGCCAACGACGATAGCGCTTCGACCACCGAGGATGCCGCCGTCTCGGGCAGCGTGCTCGCCAACGACACCGACGTGGACGTCGAGCCGCTGGCAGTTGCGAACCCTGGTACTTACACCGGCGCCTACGGCACGCTCGTGCTAGCGGCCGACGGCAGCTACACTTACACGCCCAACGCGGCCGCCCAGGGACTGGACGACGGCGAGGTGGTGAGCGACGCGTTCGGCTACACCGCCTCGGACGGGACCGCCTCGGACACGGCCACGCTCACCGTGACGGTCACGGGTCTCAATGATGCTCCGGTAGCCAACGACGACGCCGCCTCGACCACCGAGGATGCCGCCGTTTCGGGCAATGTGCTGACCAACGATACCGACGTCGACGTCGAGCCGCTGGCGGTGACCGATCCGGGCACCTACGTCGGCGCCTACGGCACGCTCGTGCTCGCCGCCGACGGCAGCTACACCTACACGCCCAGTGCGGCCGCCCAAGGGCTGGACGACGGCGAGGTGGTGAGCGATTCGTTCAGCTACACCGCCTCCGACGGCACCGCCTCGGACACGGCGACGCTGACCGTCGACGTTGCCGGACTCAACGACGCGCCGGTCGCCAACGACGACAGCGGCTCGACCACCGAAGACGCCGCCGTTTCGGGCAACGTGCTGGCCAACGACACCGACGTCGATGTCGAGCCGCTGACCGTGGCGAATCCGGGCACTTCCGCCGGCGCCTACGGCACGCTCGTGCTCGCGGCGGACGGGAGCTACACCTACACGCCCAGTGCGGCCGCCCAAGGGCTGGACGACGGCGAGGTGGTGAGCGATTCGTTCAGCTACACCGCCTCCGACGGCACCGCCTCGGACACGGC
>DATDLP010000293.1:0-7630 GCA_036519255.1 Croceibacterium sp. | reverse complement strand
TCCACGCCTCCAGCGCTGCGCGGTAGGCCGCGCGTGCCGCATCGCGCTTGCGCTCGAGTCTGGCGACTTCCTTGCCCTGCTTCGCCCGTAGCGCCGCGAGCTTGCGCTCGATCGCCGCGCGCTCGGCTTCGAGCTTGCTTGCGTCAGCTTCGTGCCGGCGCCGCGTTTCGCCCAGCGCCTCTTCCGACGCGTCGACCTTGTCGCGCTTCGGCGGGGGCTTGGGTTTCGCCGCCTTGCGCGGCTTCTCGGCCGGTCGGCGTTCAGATTCCGCCTTCCTCGTTCGTGGCGGGAGCGCCTTGAGCTGGGCCGACAGGTCGCCGCGCGACAGCCGGATCACCTCTCCCGGCCGCCCGAGCGCCGCCTGCGTCAGCTTCGGATCGGTCACTTCCTCCGCCACCCCGCGCGCGAACAGGTCGGCGTCCGCGCCCCACGCGGCCAGCGCGGCCTTGCGGCTTGGCGCGGCGACGTAGGCGTCGTGGAACCCGGTCGAAGTGCGAAACACCTTGAGCTTGCGCGGCATCTTGTCCCTCTCGGAGCAAGAACCGCGCAACCAAAGCGCGGTTTCCGAGCTGTATCGGCATGATGCGCTCTTGGCCGAGACGCTGCGCCGGGAGATGATCCCGGAGAATAGATCGAGCAGCTGGTGCAGAAGATTTTGACCCTCCGCGTCCACTCGGTTGACAGGATACTCTACATATGTAGATTAACCAGATGCCACGTCGCCCACATTCATCCGGACAAGCCCGCCTGCTGTACCACGCGCTGCTCGAACGGCCAGCGGACTGGCGCCACGGCTACGATCTCCTGCAGGTTACCGGACTCAAGTCGGGGACGCTCTATCCGCTGCTGATGCGCCTGGCCGACGACGGCCTGCTGGAAGCCGAATGGAGCGAGCCGGTCCCCCCGGCGCGCGCGCCGCGCCACGTCTATCGCCTGACTAACAAGGGCCACGCTTTTGCTACCGCCTTGCTGGCTGAAGCGGGGGGTCGCATTGCGGCGCAGGCGCAGCTGGCATGAGCAGCATCGTGTCCTTCATGGCCCGCGTGCTGCTTGCGCAAGGGACCGACCTGCTTCCGCCGCATCGCCACGAATGGGGCGCGGCCATGCATGCCGAGTTCGAGCATATCGCTGCGCCGCGAAGCGCCTTCGCGTTCGCGACAGGATGTTTCTGGGCTTCAATCCTCGAAAGGAACGCCGCCATGACCACGGTGCAGAAATCGATGCAGACACTGGCCATTCTTGCCCTTGCGGGTCTCGCCGGCGTCACGGCCGTGGCAAGGCCGCCGCACGCGCCGACGGCAGCGCTGTTCGGCCTGCTGGCGCTGGTCTATGCCGGGACCGCAGTACTGACCTACCTGCGGGGGAGCGACGCGCTCCTCCGCGCCGCCTCGATCATGCTCGGGTTGAGCGCGACAGCCTACCTCGCGCTGATCGCCGGCGATCTTGGCCTCGCAAACGCCGAGCTCTACCGCGCGCTCGCAGCCGAATGCATGGCGATCTGGGCCGTCCTGCTCGGCGTGGGCACGGCGATGCGGCACGGAAGGTTCGAACGCCCCGGTACCATCTGACCGCGGCTTGCCATTTTCCCGACTGTCCCCAGATCGCGGGCAGGAGGGGTGGAGCGATGCTCGAATGGCTGGTTGCGATCGTCGTGTTTGCGCTGCTGCTCGGCCTCGTGCCGCGCGTGCTGCGCCGGACGAAGGCCGTCTCGCGCAAAGGTGGCGGATCGGGCGTGATCGTCGGCATCGGGCTCGCCTTCGCGATGGTGTTCGATCCCAAGGCCGCGCAGGCGATGGAGATCGTCGACCAGAAGCAGGACGAGAGCGAGGACGAGGAAAGCGGTAACCGGCCCTAGGCCGATACCGGCCGTTGCCGCGCCAGCAGCCAGCTCAGCACCGCCACCAGCAGCGCAAACCCCGCGAGGATCAGGAACGCCGCCGAAGTATCGCCTTCGTTCGCCCCACGCACCCGTCCGAGCAGGTCCGGCCCGACGAAGCCCGAAAGCTGCGACAGCGCGTTGATCCATGCGATCCCGCCCGCCGCGGCAAGCCCGGAGAGAAACTTGGTCGGCAGGGTCCAGAACACGGCCAGCCACGCCATCCCTCCCACCGCGACCAAAGTCAGCGCCACCAGCGACAGCACCACGTCTTTGCCCGCGAACGCCAGGATCAGCAGTCCGACCATCGCGGCCAGGGCGGCCAGCACCGAATGCCACAGCCGGTCGCCGGTGCGGTCGGAGTTCCACGCGCACAGCACCATCGCCAGCGCCGCGATGCCCCACGGGATCATCGTCAGCAGCCCCACCGCGAAGTAGTCGTCCCTGGCCACGCCGAGTTCCTGCACGAGCGTCGGCATCCAGAAGTTGAGTGCGTTGTTGAACACCCCGCGGCTGAAGTCTGCCAGCGCCAGCGCCCACACGCGCCAGTCGGTGAACACCTCGGTCAGCGTGAAGCGTTGCGCGAACGCCGCCTTGCGCCGCTCGTCCTCGGCCAGTTGCGCCGCGATCAACGCGCGCTCGCCGTCGTCGAGCCAGTGCGCCTTGCCCGGCCCGTCGGGCAGCAGGCGCAGGAACACGAAGCCGAACAGCACCGTCGGCAATCCCTCGATCACGAACAGCCACTGCCACCCGCGCATGTCCCCGGCACCATCGAGGAACTCGAGGATCGCGCCAGAGATCGGGTTGCCGATCACGTTACTGATCGGGATCGCGAGGAAGAACAGCGCGATCACCTGCCCGCGCCGCGCGGCCGAAAACCACTGCGTCAGGTACAGCAGCACGCCGGGCACGAACCCCGCCTCGGCCACACCGAGCAGGAAGCGCAGCACGTAGAACGTGAACTCGGCGTCTGTGCAGCCGAACGCCGCGGCGATCCCGCCCCACGCGATCGACCCGGTGAACATGAACCCGGCCGAGATCAGCCCCCAGGTGATCATGATCCGCGCGAGCCAGCGCCGCGCGCCGACGCGCACCTGGACCAGGTTGCTCGGAAACTCGAACAGGAAGTAGCCGACGAAGAATATCCCCGCGCCGAACCCGTAGACCTCGTCGCTCAGGCTGAGGTCGCTGGCCATCTGCAGCTTGGCGAAGCCGACGTTGACCCGGTCGACCATCGCCAGGAAGTAGCCGACGAACAGCAGCGGCAGCAGCCGCCAGGCGACCTTGCGATAGGTCGCGGCCTCGAATGCGCCGCGAGACGTCATGCCCCTCCCCCGAAAGCCAGCGCTAGTCCGCGGGCGGCTTGCGCCGCGTGCCCATGGCCACGCCGATCGCCACCCCGATGGCGATGCCGGCTACCATGTTGTCCATCGCCGCGCCGATCGCGACTCCGATGGCAATGCCGATTGCGATGAACTTGCCGTCCAGTGTCATCCCGCTGTCCTCACGATCTCCGCCCAGCCCGCCTCGTCGATCACCTCGATGCCGAGTTCGGCCGCCTTCTTGAGCTTGGTCCCCGCGCCCGGTCCCGCGACCACCAGGTCGGTCGCTGCGCTGACCGTCCCCGCCGCGCGCGCGCCGAGCCGCTCGGCCTGGGCCTTGGCCTCGTCGCGGCTCATCGTCTCCAGCTTGCCGGTGAACACCACCGTCTTGCCCGAGACGGCGCTGGCTTTGGTCTCCACCACGTACTCCGGCGGCGAGACCTCGTTGAGCAGGTCGTCCCACACCTCGCGGTTGTGCTCCTCGTGGAAGAAGTCGCCGAGCGCCTCGACCACCACCGGACCGACGCCTTCGATCCCGGTCAGCTCGGCCGCCGCCGCGAGATCGCCCGCGTGCGCCCGCTCGGCCGCCTCGCGCAGCGCCGGAAGCGTGTGGAACCGCTTCATCAGGTCGCGCGCGGTCACCGCGCCGACGTGGCGAATGCCGAGCCCGAACAGCAGCCGCGCGGCATCGGGGCGGCGCTTGGCCTCGATCGATGCCAACAAGTTGTCCACAGACTTGTCCTGCCACCCCTCGCGCCCGACGAGATCGGCGCGATGCCCGCGCAGGCGAAACACGTCGCCCGGCCCTTTCGCCAGCCACCCGAGCTCGAGGAACTCGGCGATAGACTTTTCCCCCAGCCCTTCGATGTCGAGCGCGCCGCGGCTGGCGAAGTGGCGCAGCCGCTCGAACTGCTGCGCGCGGCACACCAGCCCGCCGGTGCAACGCACGTCGACCTCGCCTTCCTCGGCCACTGCCTCGCTCGCGCAAACCGGGCAGGTGTCGGGAAACGCATAGGCCGCACGCGGCTCCTCGCGTGTCAGGTTGTCGACCACTTGCGGGATCACGTCGCCCGCGCGCTGCAGCACGATGCGGTCGCCGACGCGCAGACCTAGCCGACCGATCTCGTCGCGGTTGTGCAGCGTGACGTTGGTGACGGTCACCCCACCGACCAGGACCGGCTTGAGCCGTCCGACCGGAGTCAGCTTGCCGGTCCGTCCGACCTGGATATCGATCGCCTCGAGCACGGTTTCGGCGCGCTCGGCCGGGAACTTGCGCGCCAGCCCCCAGCGCGGCGCCTTGGCGACGAACCCGAGCCGCTCCTGCCAGTCGAGCCGGTCTACCTTGTAGACCACCCCGTCGATATCGTACGGCAGGCTCGGTCGCTTCGCGCCGATGCTGCGGAACGCCTGCAGCATGTCCTCGAACGATCTGCAACAAACCAGATCCGGCGAAACCGGGAAGCCCCATGCGGCGATCCGCTGCATCATCCCGAATTGCGTAGCCTCGGGCACTTCGCTGGCCGCGCCCCAGCCGTGCGCCCAGAACCGCAACGGGCGCGCCGCGGTGACGCTCGCGTCCTTCTGCCGCAGCGAGCCCGCCGCCGCGTTGCGCGGGTTGGCGAACTGCCGCACCCCTGCCGGATCGAACACCTCCCCCTTGGCCTCGGCGCGCTCGCGCCCTTCTTCCATCATGCGCGAATTGAGCGCAGCAAACGCCTGTTTCTCCATGTAGACTTCGCCGCGGACCTCGAACACCGCGGGCGCTTCGCCGGCCAGCTTTTGTGGAATGTCGGCGATGTGCCGCACGTTCGCGGTGACATCTTCGCCGACCTGCCCGTCGCCCCGCGTGGCCGCCCGCACCAGCACGCCGCCCTCGTAGCGCAGCGAGCATGACAGCCCGTCGATCTTGTCCTCGGCAGTGAACGCCACCGGCTCGTCCTCGGGCAGGTTCAGGTATCGCCGCACCCGAGCGGCGAACTCCGCCACTTCCTCGTCGGCGAAGGCATTGTCGAGGCTCATCATGCGAACCTCGTGCGCGACCTTGCTCAGCGGCGAAGCCGAAATCTCGTGCCCCACCGCCGCGCTCGGGCTGTCCGCGCGCACCAGGTGCGGGAACGCCGCCTCGAGCTCGGCGTTGCGCCGCACCAGCGCGTCGTACTCGACGTCGGGAATCTCGGGCGCGTCGTCGGCGTGGTACAACCGGTTGTGCCGCGCGATCTCGCGCGCCAGCCGCATCAGCTCGTTGGCTGCATCCGCTTCATTCATCGCATTCATCCGAGCGGCGCCTCCGAGAACCGGGCCCAGAGGCGTGGATAGCGCTCCGCGAGATCCCCGGAAGACTCATCGAACGGCTCGCCCATCGGCTCGTCGGGATATGTTGGATATGCCGGCCTCGGCATGTTGGTCGGGTCGTCGCCGGTCTTCTCTGCCCATGCGTCCGCCGCCACGTAGGCGAGCAGCTCGAATTCGGCGGCTTCGTCGAATCCTGCCGGGATCAACGCGGCGAGCTCGTCGGGATTGGCCCGCGCGGCCTCGAACACGCTGCGCCCGCGCGAGATCAGCCAGACCCGGAAATAATCGAAACTGTCGTCGCTCGCGCCACCCATGATGACATGTGCCGCACCCCACAAATCCCACGAATAGCTCTCGATCAGCAGGCGGTCGAAGACCGCACCGAAAGCCTCGATCTCGTCCGGTGGCATCGCGGATAATTCCGCTGCGAGCGCGGCCATCTGCCGCTCCTGATCGCCGTCCGGCGAGCGTGTCCGCTCGATGATCTTCCAGAAGCGGTCGGTCTGCTCTTCGTCGGACATCGCGGCGACCGGATCGGCATCGGCCGCACGCGCGCCCACGGAGGGGACGATACCCCCAACGACCGCCACAAGGATCGCACCGCCCATCGCGATCAGCCGGTCCTTTCGCATTGCATTCCCCTCCCGGACGTCCGTTATCCGCCCATCCCGACCGGCCGCGTCTCTACGCGCGTGCCGAAGCCGGCGATCAACGGCCGCGCCTTGGCGATCGTCTCGCGCACCGCGGGCAGCGACAGGCTGTTGGCGTGATCGGCCTTCGAACGCCAGACCTCGGTGATCCATATCGAATCCGGATCGGACAGATCCTCCGCCACGATATACGCCAGGTTGCCCGGCATCGCTCCGGTACCCGCGAGCAGAAATCGGACCAGCTCGGCCCGCTTGCCCGGCACAGCCTTCATCTGGCCGACCAGGCCATAGAGTTCGTCCATCGATTCCGCCGTTCCCGTCCCGCTCATGTTCGCCGCGAGCAGTGCCGCGGCCGCGCCTCCCGCAAGTTGCCGCCGCGTCGCCATTGGCCAGCCGTTCATTCGGCAATGATCCGCCGGTCGGAATCGAACCGCCACGCCCCGCCCTCGAAGCGCATCGCGTAGCGCGTCGCCGGCGTGCCCGGCGCGGCGACCCAGCCGCTGCACAGCGCCTCGCTCTGGCAGGCGAACTCGTAGATCTGCACCAGTTGCGCGGCCTCGCCGGTGATCGCGTCGACCGTTCCGGGCCCCGCGGCAATGCAGCGCTCGGCCGGCGCGAGCCGCACGAACCGCGCGATCAGCGCGGTCTCCTGCGCGGCAGACAGCGGCGCGGGGCTGAGCCGGGCGCAAGTGGTCGGGGCGTCGGCTCCCGCGCCGGCGAAGTATCCGGTCAGCACGTGCTCGAACAACGCCAGCACCGGCTGCTCGCGGTCGCCCGCGAGCGATGCCAGCGGCGGCGGTTCCCCCCCGCCCGACGCGCAGGCACCGAGCGCGAAGGCCAGACCGATCGCAAGTTCTCTCCGCATGCCCCTGACTCTAGCGCCTCGTCAGGCGAGCGCCAGTATCGTGAAGCTCATGCCCGCCCGCACGCGAAAGCCGAGCTTCTCGTACAGCGCGACCGCGCCGACATTGGCCGCGTAACAATGCAGGAACGGCGTGTCGCCGCGCTCGATGAACCCGCGCACCACCCGTCGCACAAGCACTGCGGCAAGTCCCTGCCCGCGAAATTCGGGCCAGGTCGAAACCCCGCTGAGCTCTGCCAGCCCCGGTAGCCGCATCCGCTCGCCGGCCATCGAAGCGAGCCGGCCGTCGATCCGGATGCCGTAGTATGCGCCGTAGCGGTGCGTCGCGCTGCTCCAAGGCCCGGGTTCGGTGGCAAAGGCCAACGCGGCCATCTCCTCGGCGTCGGCCTCGCCGAGCAGCTCGATCCGCGGATCGTCGGGAACATCAAGCAACGGCCCGTCGAACACCATCTGCACCAGATCGCCCCCGCCAAGCACGCGCGTCCCCGATGGCGCCGGCCAGGCAACGCGTTCGACCACGCCGATCCTGTCGTTGGGCCCGAGCAGGGTCGCGAGGAGTGCCGCCTGCGCTGCCTCGCCGCCATCGCGCGTTGCTGCAAAAGGCCCGTAGGCCGGATCGATCCGCACC
>DATDLP010000292.1:0-2734 GCA_036519255.1 Croceibacterium sp. | reverse complement strand
GCGGCTTTTTTGTGCCTGAAGGAAAGGTGGTTCACATGGATATCGACAACGACACCGACGCGCTCGACGCGTCGTTCGACCTGGTCGCGCGGCAGGATGCCGCCGAGGCGGCGATCGAAGGGCTGCGCGACGACGTCGACGGGCTCAAGGAGCGGGTCGACCGGCTCGGCCGCGGGCCGCGCGCGCCGATCGGCGGCGGCGAGAGCCTCGAGAAGAAGGGCTTCGTCGACGGGTACTTGCGCCACGGGCGCGAGAGCGAGGTCAAGTCGATCCAGGGCACGGTGCCGGCCGACGGCGGCTATGCGGTGCCGCGCGAGATCGACGCGGCGATCGGGCGGCAGCTGATCGACGTGAGCCCGATCCGGCGGATCGCGCTGGTGGTGCAGACCGGCACCGCCGGGTACCGCAAGCTGTTCGCCACCGGCAACACCGGCAGCGGCTGGGTCAGCGAGACCGCCGGACGGCCCGAGACCGCGACGCCGAAGTTCGAGGAGATCGCGCCGCCGGGCGGCGACCTCTACGCCAACCCGGCGGCGAGCCAGGCGATGCTCGACGATGCGGCGTTCGACCTCGAGGCGTGGCTGGCGCGGGAGATCGCGACCGAGTTCGCGCGCGCCGAGGGCGCGGCGTTCGTGAGCGGCAGCGGGGTCAACCGGCCGGCCGGGTTCCTGACCGCGGCGAAATCGACCGCGCTCGACGCGGTGCGGCCGTTCGGGACGCTGCAGTACCTCGGCTCGGGCGACGCGGACGGGTTCGGCGATTCGATGGAGACCAAGCTGATCGACCTCGCGCATGCGCTCAAGGCCGGGCACCGGCAGGGCGCGAGCTGGGTGATGAACGCGGCGACGGTGGCCGCGGTGCGCAAGCTGCGGGCGACCGACGGCACCTTCCTGTGGCAGCCGGGGCTGACCGAGGGCGCGCCCGACCGGCTGCTCGGCTATCCGGTGGTCGAGGCCGAGGACATGCCCGACGTCGGCGCCGGGGCGTTCCCGATCGCGTTCGGCAACTTCAAGGCCGGGTACCTGATCGCCGAGCGTTCGGCGACGACGATCCTGCGCGATCCGTTCACCAACAAGCCGTTCGTGCATTTCTACGCGACGCGGCGCGTGGGCGGGCAGGTGCTCGATTCGGCGGCGATCAAGCTGCTGAAGATCGAGGCCTAGTTTGTTGCGCCCTCAGGCGCCGGGCGCGGGCCATCCGGCCCGCTTGGCTATCGCGCCATAAGGCGCGGCGGTCGTTCGGCCTTGCGGTCGGCTGGTCGCCGACCGGACCTCCGAACGCCGGCGCCTGAGACCAACCCAGAAGGGGAAAGCGCCATGAAACGCGCGATCATCACGCCTGCCGTGCTGGCGGGCACGGCGCTCGACGAGCTCAAGGCCTGGCTGGCGGTGACCACGCCGGGCGACGACGCAGCGCTGGCCGCGCTGCTGCGCACCGCGCTCGAGACTTGCGAGGGGTTCACCGGAGCGATGCCGCTCGCGCAGCTGTGCGAGGAGATCGTGCCGGCGAGCGGGAGCTGGCGCACGCTGGGGACGCGGCCGGTGCAGGCAGTGACCTGGGTCGAGGGGATTCCCGTGGCGGGGGCGCGGTTCACGATCCCGGTGGCGGACTATGCGGTCGACCTCGACGCCGACGGCGGCGCGCGGTTCCGGCTGGTGCGGAGCGGCGAGGCCGAGCGGGTTGCGGTACGCTTCACCGCGGGGCTGGCGGCCGGGTGGAGCGATCTGCCCGAGAGCGTGCGCCACGGGGCGCTGCGGCTGGCCGCACATCATTACCGGCAGCGCGAGAGCGATACCGCGCAAGCCATGCCGCCCGCGGCGATCGCCGCGCTGTGGCGGCCGTGGCGGCGGGTGAGGGTGGCATGATCCGCGCGCGCGAGATGGGCGGCGCGCGGTTCGCAGCGCGCCTGGCGGCGCAGGCTGCGAAGATCGCCAGGGCCAGGGCCGAGGCGCGGCTGCACGGTGAGCGCCGCTGGCGGCTCGCCCGGCTGCTGTGGCCGTTGTTTGTGAAGGAACGCTGAGATGGAAAGCGAGCTGCGGGCCGCGCTGATCGCGTGGCTGCGGGCCGACGCGGTGCTGGCCAACCTGCTCAACGCGGTGACCGAGGAGGCGCCTTCGCGCGCCGCGCCGCCGTGGCTCGGGCTGGTGGCGAGCGCGAGCGGCGACTGGGGCACCAAGGACCGCATGGGACGCGAGGTGCGCGTGGCGCTCGAGCTGCAGTGCCGCGGCGACGATCCGGGCACCGCGGCGGCGATCACGCGCGCCATCGAGGCACGGATCGAGGCGCTGCCGCGGGACCAGGACGGGTTCGCGGTGGCGACGGTCGGGTTTCTGCGGGCCCGGGCCGAGCAGCGCGCGGGGAACCTGCGCGCGGTGCTGCTCGAGTACCGGTTCCGGCTGCTGGCGGATTAGCTTCGCTCCGTTCGCAGAAGCCTCGAGACTCCCCTCCCGCATGCGGGAGGGGCCGGGGGTCGGCCGGTCGCTCCGGCCTCGACGGCTCACCCCCAACTGACCCACCCCTGACCCCTCCCGCGAGCGGGAGGGGAAACCAGCTTTCACAGGAGACGCATCATGACTGCACAGAAAGGCTCCGCCTTCCTGCTCAAGATCGGCGACGGGGCCGAGCCGCCGGCATACCAGACCGTGGCCGGGCTGCGCACGACGCAGATGTCGATCAACGGCGATCCGGTGGTGGTCACACACAAGGATTCGGGCGGGTGGCGCGAGCTGTTGTC
>DATDLP010000291.1:0-10476 GCA_036519255.1 Croceibacterium sp. | reverse complement strand
AGTTCGCCGGTGCCGGCCACTTCCTGATGATGGAACAACCCGAGCGTTTCAACACCGTGCTGCGCGGCTTCATCGAGCAGCGCGCCCGGTTCTGATTGGTACCCTCCTCGAATGGTTACCCACTGGCCGCGCACGCGGCAGGCAACGCGTCGCTCGCGTTCGAAAATCAAAGTTAACCAGCGCTTAGGTGGTTTGGCGTAAGCCGCTTGCCGGATCGGGCGATGCTTTCACGGGTCACACACTTCTTCCAGCGCCTGGCGCGCGCCGCTGCGGCTCTCGCGTGCGCGATCGTCTGCGCGTGCCTGTGGGCCGCACCGGCGCAGGCGGCGAACTGCAACGTCGCCACCTCGCAAGGCGCCACCGGGCCGGCCAACTGGCAGACCTACTGCTGGCTCGACCTGAGCAGCTACAGCGACACCACCGCGCGCAGCACGAGCGGGCAGAACTTCACCTACAACCTGCCCGACGGCACCACGATGACCTTCAACATGCGGGTCACGGCGGGGCCGGTGCTCGACGCGGTCGCCTCGCCGTCTTGGAGCGGAGCAGCTGTCGGCAACACTGCGTTCCTCGGCATCGCCGGCCAGCCGATCCTCTATCAGACCACCGACGGCGGTAGCTCGTCGATCACGATCCGCAACATCGTCCTCACGCCACCGCCCGGCTCGGGCGCGATCACCGCCTACATGTTCGTCGCGGCCGACGCCGAATCGAGCAACGGCGGCGAGACGCTGAGCTTCCAGACCAACGGCGGCAACTGGCAGCTGCTCGACCAGGTCGGCCCGACCTCGGGCAGCACGTATCCGACCTACACCGGGGTCGGCAACAACACCTTCGCCGTGACCGGTGTCGGCGGCACCGTGGGCGCCTACATCGTCGGCAGCACCACGCCGACGCAGGTCGTGACCACCATGACCGGTGCCGGGCTGCAGGGGGCGATGTTCGCCGTGCGCTTCGCCTCGATCCGGCTGAACATGCAGATCCAGGGCGGGCGCGTGGCCGCGGCCGACCAGTTCAAGTTCGACATCACCTCGACTTCGGGCGGCGGCGTTCTCGCCACCGGCACCTCGACCGGCAGCGGCACCGGCCCGTTCGCCGCCGCCTCGCTGACCACGGCCTCGGCGCTGCCGGTCACGCTGTCGCAGGCGATGGCGGCCGGCAGCACCAACACGATCAGCCACTATCGTTCGGTGCTCACCTGCACCAACAGCTCGGTCTCGAGCACCCCGCTGCCCAACAATGTGGTCACCACCTCGTACAGCTTCGGCGCCTTGCAGTTCGGCGACAACGTCAGCTGCAACTTCACCGCCGCGGCCTATCCGCATCTGCGGCTGACCAAGACGCTGCCTTCCGGCCGCCGGTTCACCTCCGATCAGTTCATTCTCAACATCATGAACGGCGCCTCGGTCGTCGCCACGACCACGACCACCGGGAGCAACAGCACCGTGAACAACGGCTCGACCCCGCAATATCAGGGCGTGGCGGGGACGACCTACACGCTGGCCGAGGTCGGCGCGGGAACGACCTCGCTGACCCAGTACACGGCGGCGATGACCTGCACCAACACCTGGACGGGCTCGAGCACGGTCCTGCCGAACGACCCGGGCGAGACGGTGACGCCGCAGGACGGCGATGTCATCTCGTGCACGATCGCCAACACCCGGCTCGGCAACAACGCCACGCTCAGCCTGACCAAGACCTCGCAAGTCCTGTCCGACCCCTTCAGAGGCACGGTCAACCCGCTGGCCATCCCCGGCGCGATCGTTCGCTACACTTTCGCCGTGTCGAACACCGGCAACTCCCCGGTCGACAGCGGCTCCGTCGTACTGATCGACGCGGTCCCGTCGCAGGTCGAGGTGGGCACCGGAGCGAACCCGCTCTTCACCCAGGGTACGCCGACCAGCGGGTTGCAATTCACCGTAGGGACCGACCTGCGCTATTCGAGCGCCGCAAGCCCGCCCGCCAATTTCGCCGCCTGCACTTACACGCCCACCGGCACCTACGATCCGAATGTCCGCTACGTGTGCTTCAACCCCAAGAATGCGATGGCCGCCCGCACGTCCAGCAACCCTGCGCCGAACTTCACGCTGAGCTTCGACGCGCGGGTGAAATAGCCTCTCCGAGGTCTTTTTTGCCCGTCGCGCTCGGCGCCGGATCGGGCTAAATCGCGCTCCTCTGGACGAGAGAGGAGACCGCATGAGCCTGACACGTCACCTGGTGGATCCCCAGATCGCGCCGATGCTCGACATGCCTGCGCTCGACCTCAACGACGAGACGCTGCCCGACCTGCGGGTCAACCCGCTGTTCACCGGTGAGTTGGTGCCTCCGCCGCCGTTTCCGGTCACCGAGGCCTTCGCGCCTTCCGCCACCGGTCCCGACGTCCGCCTGGTGATCATGAACCCGCCGAGCGCAGCAACCGGCCGCGGGGCCGTGCTGCATCTTCACGGCGGCGGCATGGTCGTCGGCACGCCCGATCGCGCGGTCGCCGACAAGCCGCAGCTCGCGCTCGAGCACGATTGCGTGGTCGTGTCGGTCGATTACCGCCTCGCGCCCGAAACCCGGTTTCCGGGGCCGCAGGAAGACAACTACGCCGCGCTGTTGTGGCTGGTCGACAACGCGGCGAGTCTCGGCGTGGACCCCGCGCGGATCGTCGTGATGGGCGAGAGCGCCGGCGGCGGCCTCGCCGCCAGCCTCGCGCTGATGACCCGCGATCGCGGCGGCCCGGCGCTCGCCGGCCAGGTGCTGATCTACCCGATGCTCGACTGGCGCACCGGCAGCGCCGCCTGCCCTTACGCCAACCGCCACACCGGCGAATGGGTCTGGACCCGCGAGAAGAACCGCTTCGGCTGGCAGGCGCTGCGGGGCGACTACCAGCCGGTCGACGAGCGCAAGGCGTGGTTCTCCCCCGCGCTGGCCGACGATCTCGCAGGCCTCGCTCCGGCCTACATCAGCACCGGCGCGCTCGACCTGTTCCTCGACGAGGACCTCGACTTCGCCCGCCGCCTGATCGACTGCGGCGTGCCGGCAGAGCTGCACGTTTACCCGGGCGCGATCCATGCGTTCGAGATGGTGCCGGAGACCTCGCTGGCCGAGCAGGCGGCGATGGACCTGCGGCGCGGGCTGGCGCGGCTGCTGGGTTAAGCTCGCTGGCAGAAACGCCACCTTCCGGGCACATCCGGGCCACTGTGTTGCCGCGCTGGTATCGGCTGAACCTCGGGCAGCGCGCGGCGGCCGTGGTGATCGCGCTTGCCGTCGAGCTGCTGCTGCTGCTCGCGCTGCTGTCGCTCGGCATGGTGGTCGACGAGCCGCGCAAGGCGCAAGTGACCGAGGTCGATCTCTCCGCGCAGGACTATGCCGAGCCGGCGCCCGCGGAGCCGCAGCCCCAGGACAACCCGCCGCCACCGACCGTGCAGTCGGAGCCGCAGACGGTCGAATCCCCGGTGCCGGTGCCCGAACCCGTCCAGACCACCCCTGCCCGGATTCCGCTGCCGACATCCCCGCCGGCCCCTCCACCGCCCGAACGCCCGCGCCCGGTGCCACCTGCCGACGGGCCGGTCTATGGCCCGCCCGACACGGGCAGGGCGCCGTCCGACGATTCGGTGCGGGTCGGGACGGCGCCCAACGGCGAACCGCTCTATGCCGCGAAGTGGTATCGCGAGCCCGGCGAGGAGTTTCGCGGTTTCCTGTCCGCCGCGTCCCCCGGCTGGGGACTGATGGCCTGCCGCACGATAGCGGATTTCTACGTCACCGATTGCGTCGCGCTCGGCGAGACCCCGGGCTCGCGGCTGACCCGCTCGATGCTCGCCGGCTCCGGGGTGTTGCGGGTCCGCCCGCCGCGGCTCGGCGGCCGCTCGCTGGTCGGCTCGTGGGTGCGGATCAGGATCGATTACACGGTGACGCGCGAGAGCAGATAGCCCCTCACAGCTGCTCGGGCGCCGGCGCGTCGCTGCGGGCGTTCATCGCCGCGCCGACCGACGACGCCACGATGATCCCGATCGCCAGCCACTGGATCGGCGGCAGCGTCTCGCCGAGGATCAGCAGCCCCATCAGCGCACCGATGGCGGGCTCCGCGCTGAGCAGCGTGCCGAACGTGTTGGCCGGCAAGCGCTGCAGCGCCACCATCTCGAGCGCATAGGGAACGGCGCTGGAAATCACCGCCACCGCGAGCCCCAGCAGCAGCACTTCCGGGCGGAGCAGCGCCGCGCCGGCGTGGACCAGGCCGACCGGTGCGACCAGCGCCGCGGCGATGATCATCCCGCCCGCCGCGGCCGCCGGCCCGTGCGCGGCGCCGGCACGCTTGCCGGCGAGGATATAGATCGCCCAGCAGAACCCGGCCCCAAGCGCGAGCGCGATGCCGCGCCAGTCGAGCCCCGCGGCGAGGTCGCCGATCGGCAGCAGCAGGGCCAGCCCCGCGACGGCGAGCGCGATCCAGCCGAAATCGGCCCGACGGCGCGAGGTCAGCACCGCGACCGCGAGCGGCCCGGTGAACTCGACCGCGATCGCCACCCCGAGCGGAATGTACGCCAGCGCCATGTAGAACGAGAGGTTCATCGCCCCGAGCGCTACGCCGTAGACCGCGAGCGCGCGCCAGTTGCCGCGAATCCGCATGCGCCACGGCCGGAACACCGCCGCCAGGAGAATCGCTGCGAGGACCAGGCGCAGCCCGGCCGCGCCCTGCGCGCCGATCGCCGGGAACAGTCCCTTGGCGAGCGACGCGCCGGCCGTGACCGACACCAGCGAAAGGAACAGCGCGCCGAGCGCGACGCCGTCGGGGTTCGGGCGGGCAAGGGAATAGGAAGTCGAAGCGGTCATCGGGCTGCACTTGCGAGAGGTCGGTGCGGGAGGATTTAGGCCTGCCCGTCAATCGAAGTGATCGAACTTGCGTCGATTGCGAGAATCTTTATCGATTTTTCGAACAGTGCCGATAAAGTTTCGCCTCGACGATTTCGACTTGCGCCTGCTCGAGCTGCTGCAGGCCGACGCGCGCACGCCGGTGTCGGTGCTTGCCGGCCAGATCGGCCTGTCCGCGCCCGCCTGCTATCGGCGCATTCGCCGCCTCCGCCAGACCGGCGCGATCGAGCGCGAGGTGGCGCAAGTCCGCCCGCGCACGCTCGGCTGGGGCGTGGCGATGATCGTGCTCGTGGTGCTCGAGCGCGAGGGGCGCCGCACGATCGACGATCTGATGCGCAAGCTGACCGGCGTGCCGCAGGTGCTCGAGCTGTGGCACGTCACCGGCGAGTTCACTTTCGTCGTGCACGTCGTCGCGCGCGACATGGAGGACTACGACGAGCTCGCGACCCGCCTGTTCTCGCACGACGAGCGGGTGCGCAGCTTCCAGACGCTGGTCGTGCTGCGCGAGGCGAAGTCGTCAGAGGCGCTCCCGGCGGCGGACTAGCGAGAGGGCCGCGGCCGGCCTGAAGCGCGCCTCGACCGGTTTGCGCGCCGGACCGTGCCGGACCCGCCACGAGGCGCACCGCGCCTGCCGCATTGTCGCCACGCTGCCTCCATAGCACTGCTGGCTCACACAGTGCGAACCGGAGAGAAACCCCATGCGATGGAAATGGAGCCGCGAGCACATCGAGCGTAGGATCGATCGCTACCACCGGCTGGCGGCGGCAGCCACGTTTCCCGAGCTGCGCCAGCACTACATCGCCATGGCGCGCCGGTACTGGGCGATGTGGTCGGCGGTCACCGCCTGAGGCCGATCCGCTCGTTTCCCTTTCCGATCCCCTGCATTCGTCATCCGGCCTTCGATCGTTGCGAATGACGACGGCGAGCCTATGAACTGAAGGCGACTTGGCGTGGGCGGGGGCTCGAGCGATGGAGCGATTTGGGCGGGAAGTACCACTTCCGAGCGAGATGCAGGGCCATTGGATAGGCGTGGACGCCCCATCATCGGTGCTGCTCGTCGACGGTGGGGAAGTTACCTGTTTCGGCCAGGCGGTCGAATACGATTACAAGCTGCTCGACGAGGACGACGGCGCTGTCACCGTCAGCCTCAAGCTGGATGACGAAGCCGGCGAAGACGAATTCCAGCGCGCGAACATAACCGAGCTGGTCGTAACGCCCGACGGCGAGTTTCACGCCTACAACGTCAAGTTCGCGAGCCAGTTCGTTCGGGCGGATGGGTAAACCGTCGACCACCCCGCGTTGACTTCCACCCTCAGCCGTCAGGCAGCCACGCAGCGCCGAACAGCCGGCGGATGCCGTTGCAGAGCCCGGCGTTGAACACGCTCACGTGCGTCTCGCCCGGCAGCACCTCGTGCGTCAGGCCGGGATTGTCGGTGCTTGCTCTCAAACCCGAGGGAAAAGCGCGCGCCCCAGCGCGAGCCCGCCTGCCGCTCCGGCGAGTTGAGCCACGACAAACAACGGCACGTCGCGCGGGGCTATACCGGCGAACGTGTCGGACAGGCTGCGCGCCACGGTGATCGCCGGGTTGGCGAAGCTGGTCGACGAGGTGAACCAGTAGGCGGCCGCGATGTACAGGGCGACCGTGGCGGGCACCCACTGCGGCCTGTGACGGGCCGTGCCGAGGATGGTCAGGATCAGCCCGAACGTGGCGATCGCCTCGCCCGACCATTGTCCAAGACCGTGGCGCGCCTTGAGCGAAAGCTGCAGCGTCGGCAGGTCGAACATCAGGTGCGCCGTCCAGGCGCCGAGAATGCCGAACGCGAGTTGGGCGGCGGCGTAGGCGAGCGCGTCGCGCCACGGCAACTCCCCGCCCAATGCTGCGACCAGGCTCACCGCCGGGTTCATGTGCGCGCCGGAGATCGGGCCGAGCATGGTGATCAGCACGAACAGCATCGCGGCGGTCGCGAGCGTGTTGCCGAGCAGCGCGATCGCATCGTTCTCGGCCGCGAGGTTCGCACCCATGATGCCCGAGCCGATCACGCAGGCGAACAGGACGAACGAGCCCACCCCCTCGGCCCCCAGCCGCCGCGCCAGCGGCGCGCGGTCAGGCATCGGCGGTGTCGCCGCGTGCGGCCGCGGTCGCGCCTTCGCTCGAACCGATCTCCCGCAACCTGCCGCGCAACGTCAGCTCGTCGATGCTGCGCACCGGGAGCGCGACCAGCAGCGAGATGCGTTGCTGGAGATAGCGGAGCGCGGTCTCGAAGGCTTCGCCCTGGCGCTCCCCTTCGACGGCCGCCGGGTCCTCGATACCCCAATGCGCGGTGATCGGGCGGCCCGGCCAGACCGGGCAGCTCTCGCCCGCCGCGTTGTCGCACACGGTGATGATGAGATCGATCGGCGGCGTATCCGGACCCGAGAACTCGCTCCAGCTCTTGGACCGCAGGCCATCGGTCGGGAAGCCATGGCTGCGCAGGGTTGTCAGCGCCACCGGGTGCGGCTCGCCCTTCGGCCGGCTGCCTGCCGAGAAGGCGCGGAAGCGTCCCTCACCGTTGTGGTTGAGCAGCGCTTCGGCGAGGAGCGACCGTGCCGAGTTGCCGGTGCACAGGAACAGGACGTTGCAGGGGTCGCTCATGCGACACCGGCGGGGGCGCAGCACTTTGGAGCGTCGGGGGTCGCCAGCGTCTCAAGCGCGGGACTGTCACCGTAAACCGTCGCCTCGCCGTTGGTGAGAAATGCTTCCCACACCACGCCATCGGGGTCCGCGATCCAGCTCTTCTCGGACTTGGCGTAGCAGCAGGTCGTCGCCCCTTCCTCGAGCACCGGTCGGTCTGCGGTCTTGAGGCGGGCATAGACCTCTTCGAGCTCTCCCTCGCTCTCGACCTGGATTCCGAGATGTTCGATGCCCTTGCGCGCGTGCTGGCCCGACGAGATTGCAAAGTTGAGCCGCGGATCGTCGAGCATCCACTTCGCGTAGTCATCCTTGAGCACGGCCGGGTCTGTGCCGAACAGGGTCGAGTAGAACCGTACCGACCGGGCGAGATCGTCGACCCCGACGTGGACATGCATTCGCTTCATGCCGATTTCCTTTCCTGGGCCGGGGCCGCGCAAGCCGCCTCTGCGGTGCACGCCGCACCCTCGCAGCAATTCTCGGTGAGATAGGCCAGCAGCGCATTCATCGCCGGATAGTTGGCCCGGTAGATCAACGAGCGGTGCTGGCGCTCCTGCAGGATCAGCCCCGCGCTGCGCAGCTGCGCCAGGTGGAACGACAGCGAGCTGTTGGCGATGCCCAACGCCTCGGCGATCGCACCCGCCGCCATGCCTTTGTCGCCCGCCCGCACGAGCTGGCGGAACACGGCCAGCCGATGCTCCTGTGCAAGCGCGCCAAGCGCGCCGATCGCCGATGCCGCTTCCATGCCGTGTCCTCAATTCGACTCGTATTGAAATGATGGTTGCTCGATCATGTGGTGTCAACGACGTTTCGAAAAACCTTGAAATGAAATGTGCAAGGTCCGCGTCGGCCAAGGACGAGAATCCATTTTCCTACATACCCCCTCATGTCTAATAGACCTGATTCGCGTTTTGTTCTCATCCGGAGAAAGGGCGAATCATGGACTTCTCGAACACTCCCGCACCCACCGTCCGCCACGACGGCTGGACCCCCGAACGCCGCGTGCAGTTCCTCGACCGCCTTGCGCAGGACGGCAACGTGCTCGCCGCGTGCGCGCTGGTCGGGCTCTCACGCGAGGCGGCCTATCAATTGCGGCGGCGCGAGCCGCTGTTCGCGCGCGCCTGGGCGGCGGCGCTGGCGCTCGGACGCGAGGCCAGCGCACAAATGCTCGGCACGCGCGCGATCGAGGGGATCGAGGAGCAGATCTGGCATCGCGGCGAGGTCGTCGGCACCCGGCGGCGCTACGACAATCGCCTGCTGCTGGCCCACGTCGCCCGCCTTGACCGGCTGGTCGAAGCCGACACGCGCGCCTTGGCGGACATCGGCCGGTTCGACGAGCTGCTCGCGCTCGCCTCCGGGGTTGCCGCGCCCGAAGACCTGGCATGCGACTGCACCGGGCTGCCGCTCGCGCGCGCGGCTTGCGCGAAGGAGGGACTGCGCCGGGCCGGGAATATCTTGGACGACGTGCGCGCGGACGCCGAGCGCGAGTGGGAGACTGCCGGCGACGATGGCCTCGACGAGGAGCACGCAGCCGAAATCGACGCGCTCGAGGAGGACGCCCTGTCCGAGTGGCTCACCGCGGAAACCGACGCGCTCGCGCGCTGGGACGCCTGGTTCGCCGAGGCCTGCGCTGCCGCCGACCGCTTGCTTGCGCAACCGCTCGCCGGGCCGGAGGCGGCGAAATTTTCCCCCAGGACCCTGTCAGGTCTGTCAAGTTCGCCGCCTCCTGTGGAGGCGCCCGAGCCCGGCGAAGCGCCTCAGCCGGGCCCGGCGTGACGCGGCCGCGCTACTGGCACAGCCCCGCGGCGCGCTCGGCCACCCCGCGCAAGCCACGGCAGCGCGGCAGCGTCTGCTGCGGCGGCGCCGCTGCCTCCGCGCTGTCGTCCGATCCGCTGTCCTCGCCGCCGAAGCCGCTCATGTCGGGCATGCCGTGCATCACCATCGTGTTGGCGCGGAAGCGGACGCGGGCGATCCATTCGGGCTCCCAGCCGCGCGGCGCGTTGGCCGGGCGCTCGGGGAACGAGAAGTCGGCCTGTGGGCCATAGGCGAACAGCTGGGTCATCAGCATCGGCCCGCCGGCCTGCTTGACCTCGGCCGGGATCGCGCAGGTGGTCTGGCTCGGCGGCATCACCGTGCCCGCTTCGACCAGCCGGGCGACAGCCGCGGGCGACATCCAGTCGGACATCGGCCCGCCGAACTGCTGGGTCGAGGACGAGGTCCACCAGACCATGTCGCGCGTCTGCCCGCGCTCGTCGGGGTTGGCGGCGATCGCCCACGAGTAGTAGCCGGTCGCCTTGGCGAGCGAGTTCCAGCTCAGCCCGACCGCGCCGCTCGGCATGTCGCGCCCCGTGGCCCGCAGTGCCGGCATGAAGTCGTCGGCGAGCGTGAAGGCGATCTCGGGCGAGTAATTGCCCGCGATCCGGTGCGCGCCGAGCAGCGAGGCGTTCGCCGGCGCGGTCTTCGTGCTGCGCGCGTTGGGCCAGTCGCCGTAAGTCGTGCTGTTGCTCTGGAGGATGCTCCACGCCTGGGGCAAGTCGACGCCGGAGGCGAACAGTCCCGGCGGGATCTCGCCGCGCGCCAGCTTGGAGAAGTCGATCACCACCGGCTGGCCCGGCCCGGCATGCTCGCCGCAGCCCCAGAACAGCAGCAGGCGGCCTTGCGGCATCTGGCCCTGCGGCATGCCGGGCACCGCCGGCTCGGCCGGCGGGGGCGTGCGCGGCGTCACCAGCGGCACCGAGACGCCGAGCCCGGCGCCGGCCGGCATGAAGTGGTCCGCGGCCGGCTGGCTCGCCGACTGGGTCGAGCCGAGCCGCAGCGTCAGGTCGTGCGCGACGTTGTTGCCGCCGCCGCGCAGCATCGACATCGCCGCGCCGACGCCGCCGCCCTGGCCCATCGCCATCATCCCCGAGGTCGTCCCCGCGTCGATCGTGTAGCGGGCGATGGTCTTGCCGGTCCCG
>DATDLP010000290.1:0-2084 GCA_036519255.1 Croceibacterium sp. | reverse complement strand
GGATGACGGAGGGGTGTCCCCCTCTCGATAGCGCGACACCCCTCCGTCAGCCGCTACGCGCCTGCCACCTCCCCTTGCAGGGGAGGATCTGAGTGCTGCAGGGCACGGACAGAGCGAAAGCGCTGGCGAAGAAGCTGCGTCGGGAAATGTCTTTTCCCGAAGTGCTTCTATGGCAGCGCCTCAAGTTGCGTCCGAACGGGTTGAAGTTCCGCAAGCAGCACGATGCGGGCGTGTACGTTCTCGATTTCTACAGTCACGAAGTTCGTCTGATCGTCGAGGTCGACGGGATCGCGCACGACATGGGGGACCGGCCCGAGCGAGACGAGGTGCGTGATGCGCACTTTCAGGCAAAGGGATTCGAGGTCGTCCGCATCCCGGCCCCCGACGTGTTGCGCGATCCGGACGAGATTGCCGAAGCCATAGCTGCGCTAGGCGCCGCGCGTCGTCATTAGGGGAGCCAAATGGACTTCGTCACCATCCTCTCGATCTTCGTGCTGGCGTGCTTCGTCGGCTACTACGTGGTGTGGTCGGTCACCCCGGCGCTGCACACGCCGCTGATGGCGGTGACCAACGCGATCAGCTCGGTGATCGTGGTCGGCGCGCTGATCGCCGCGGCGGCCTCGGGCAATCCGGTGGCCAAGTGGCTCGGGCTCGCCGGGGTGGTGCTCGCGAGCGTCAACATCTTCGGCGGCTTCGCGGTAACCGCGCGGATGCTGGCGATGTACAAGAAGAAGGACCGCTAAATGGTGGAGGTCCTGAACTCGCAACAGTCGTACGGCTTCCTCAAGGCCGTCGAGGTCATGGAGTCACACGCGCCGAACCCTTGGGTGGCGCTGGCCTACCTCGTCGCGGGCGCGTGCTTCATCATCGCCTTGCGCGGGCTTTCGTCGCCGGCGACCAGCCAGCGCGGCAACCGTTTCGGCATGATCGGCATGACGATCGCGGTGGTGACCACGCTGATTTCCGGCCACGGAGAGCCGGCATTCGACGCGTGGCTCTATGACCACGCTTCCGATTTTCTACTCATTGTGGGAGCGATCGGGATCGGTGCCGCTATCGGCCTGACGACCGCCAAACGCATCCAGATGACCGCGATGCCGCAGCTCGTGGCGGCGTTCCATTCGCTCGTCGGCCTCGCCGCGGTGCTCGTGGCGGCGGCGGCGTTCTTCAACCCGGGCGCGTTCGGAATTCTCGGCGGGGACGGCAACATCCTCGAAGTGAGCCGGATCGAGATGGCGCTCGGCGCGGCGATCGGTGCGATCACGTTTTCGGGCTCGGTGATCGCCTTCGCCAAGCTCAACGGCAACATGTCGGGCGCGCCGATCCTGCTGCCGGCGCGGCACGTTATCAACCTCGGCACCCTGGCGGCGATCATCGTGCTGACGGCGCTCTACGCGATGTCCGGCAATGCCGGGCCGGGCGAGGGCTGGACCTTCTGGATCATCGTCGCGCTCGCGTTCGCGATCGGCTTCCTGCTGATCATCCCGATCGGCGGGGCCGACATGCCGGTGGTGGTGTCGATGCTCAACTCGTACTCGGGCTGGGCGGCGGCGGCGATGGGCTTCACGCTGCACAACACCGCGATGATCATCACCGGCGCGCTGGTCGGCAGCTCGGGCGCGATCCTCAGCTACATCATGTGCCGGGCGATGAACCGCAGCTTCATCTCGGTCATCGCCGGCGGCTTCGGCGCCGAGGCGAGCACCGGCGGTGCGGCCAAGGTCGACCGCCCGTGGAAGCGCGGCAGCGCCGAGGACGCCGCGTTCATGCTGCAGCAGGCCGAGACCGTGATCATCATCCCGGGCTACGGTATGGCCGTCGCCCAGGCGCAGCACGCGCTGCGCGAGATGGGCGACCTGCTCAAGGCCGAGGGCGTCACCGTGAAGTACGCGATCCACCCGGTTGCGGGGCGCATGCCGGGGCACATGAACGTGCTGCTGGCGGAGGCCAACGTGCCGTACGACGAAGTGTTCGAGCTCGAGGACATCAACTCCGAGTTCGCCCAGGCCGACGTCGCGTTCATCATCGGCGCCAACGACGTGGTCAACCCGGCGGCCAAGACCGACAAGTCCTCGCCGATCTAC
>DATDLP010000289.1:0-8735 GCA_036519255.1 Croceibacterium sp. | reverse complement strand
CTTTTGTCTCGCCAGATCGTGCAGAACGGCTGGACCGAGGACCGTTTGGACAGCCACAAAGCGGGCATCAAGCTGACATTCGAGGCCTTGCCCGCCTTCTTCGCCGACCGCCTCAAGGTCCAGCAACGCGAAGCCGGCGTCCGCCACGACCTGATCGACGCGGTGTTCGCGCTCGGTGGCGAGGACGACCTCGTCCGCCTGCTCGCCCGCGTCCGCGCGCTCCAGGCCTTCATCGGCACCGCCGACGGCGCCAACCTCCACGCCGGCTACAAGCGCGCTGCCAACATCCTCAAGAAGGAGGACTGGCGCGGCATCGAGGGCGAGATCGCCCGCACCGGCGAGGAAGACCCGCTCGCCGCGGTCGACGATCCCGAGCTCGCCGCGGTAATCGCCGCCAAAATGGACGAGAAACACCAGAAACAATTTTCCTACACCCCCGAACCTGCGGAAAAGGATCTGATCGAGGCGCTCGATTCGGCCGAGCCGACCGCCGCCGCCGCGATCGAAGCCGAGGACTTCGAATCAGCGATGGCCGCGCTCGCCAGCCTGCGCGCGCCGATCGACCGGTTCTTCGACGAGGTGACGGTGAACGATGCCGACCCGGACAAGAGAGCGAGCCGCCTCGACCTGCTTGCACGCTTCCGTGCTGCAGTGCACAATGTGGCCGACTTTTCGCGCATCGAGGGCTGACTTTTCGCGCGCGATTCTTGCGATCTGTCACCCACCGATTCTGCAGATAAATCGCGTTGATGCAGAAGGTTAGGGGTCATTCTTTCGGGTGACACGGTGTCGCGTTTGCCACCCAGGTTCAGCAAGGGGAACACATGCAGACGGTCTACAATTTCGGCGGCGGCGCAAGCACTGACGATCCGCGCAGCCGCGACAAGACCGTCACCGGCGGCAAGGGCGCGAACCTCGCCGAGATGGCCGGGATCGGCCTGCCGGTCCCCCCGGGCTTCACGATCACCACCGAGGAATGCCTCGCCTACACCGCCCACGGCGAACTCCGCCCCCAACTGCTCGGCGAGATTCGCGCGGGAATCGCCCACATCGAGCAAGCCACCGGGTGCCGCTTCGGCCAGGCAGGTTCGGGCGTCCCGCTGCTGGTCTCGGTGCGTTCGGGTGCGCGAGTGTCGATGCCGGGCATGATGGACACCGTGCTCAACCTCGGGCTCGACGAGACGGCGGTTGAAAGCCTCGCCCGGACTAGCGGCGATCCGCGCTTCGCGTGGGATTCCTACCGCCGTTTCATACAGATGTACGCCGATGTTGTGATGGGTTTGGACCACGGCCTGTTCGAGGAAGCGCTCGAGATCGCCAAGGAAGACCGCGGCGTCTCGCTCGACACCGAGCTGACCGAGCGCGACCTTTCGGACCTTTCGCGCCGCTACAAGGCGATCGTCCGCGAGGAAGCCGGCCGCGAGTTCCCCGACGATCCGTGGGAGCAGCTCCACGGCGCGGTCTGCGCGGTGTTCGATTCGTGGGAAAGCGATCGCGCCAGGGTCTATCGCCGGCTCAACGACATCCCCGGCGACTGGGGCACCGCCGTCAACGTCCAGGCGATGGTGTTCGGCAACATGGGCGAGACCTCGGCCACCGGCGTCGCCTTCACCCGCGACCCCTCGACCGGCGAGCGCGCCTACTACGGCGAATGGCTGGTCAACGCGCAAGGCGAGGACGTCGTCGCCGGCATCCGCACCCCGCAGTACCTGACCAGGGCCGCGCGCGAGGCGGCGGGCGCGAAAGCACCGTCGATGGAAGAGGCGATGCCCGAGGCCTACGGCGAGCTCGCCCGCGTGTTCGACCTGCTCGAGCGGCACTACCGCGACATGCAGGATATCGAGTTCACTGTGCAGCAGGGCAAGCTGTGGATGCTGCAGACCCGCAGCGGCAAGCGCACCGCCAAGGCCGCGCTGCGCATGGCGGTCGAGATGGTCGGCGAGGGACTGATCGACGAAACGACGGCAATCCTGCGCGTCGATCCGATGGCGCTCGACCAGCTGCTCCACCCGACGCTCGACCCCGATGCCCCGCGCGACGTGCTGGCCAAGGGCCTCCCGGCCAGCCCCGGTGCCGCGAGCGGCAGGATCGTGCTCGACGCCGACACCGCCGAAGCCTGGCGCGCGCGCGGCGACAAGGTGATCCTCGTGCGCGTCGAGACCAGCCCCGAGGACATCCACGGCATGCACGCCGCGCAGGGCGTGCTCACCGCGCGTGGCGGCATGACGTCACATGCGGCGGTCGTGGCACGCGGCATGGGCCGCCCGTGCGTCTCGGGCGCCTCCGCCGTCTCGATCGACTTGCCCGCGCGCAAGCTGCGCATCGGCGCCCGCGAGCTGGCCGAAGGCGACCTGCTGACGATCGACGGCGCCACTGGCGAGGTCATGGCCGGCGAGGTCGCCACGATCGAGCCCGAGCTTGCCGGTGACTTCGGCACGCTGATGGAATGGGCCGACCGCCACCGCCGCATGGCCGTGCGCACCAACGCCGAGACCCCGGCCGACTGCCGCATGGCGCGGCAGTTCGGTGCCGAGGGCATCGGCCTGTGCCGCACCGAGCACATGTTCTTCGACGCCGGCCGGATCAGCGCGGTGCGTGAAATGATCTTGGCTGAGGACGAGGCCGGCCGCCGCAAGGCCCTCACCAAGCTGCTCCCCGAGCAGCGCGCCGACTTCGTCGCGATCTTCACCACGATGGCCGGCCTGCCGTGCACCATCCGCCTGCTCGACCCGCCGCTGCACGAGTTCCTGCCGCAGCACGAGGCCGAGTTCGCCGAGCTCGCCCGGACCACCGGCGTGCCGATCGACCGCCTCAAGCGCCGCGCCGAGGAACTGCACGAGTTCAACCCGATGCTCGGCCACCGCGGCTGCCGCCTCGGCATCACCTATCCCGAGATCTACGAGATGCAGGCGAAGGCGATTTTCGAAGCCGCGTGTGAGGTTACGACCAGCGGCGGCGAGCCCGTGGTGCCCGAGGTGATGATCCCGCTCGTGGCGACCCGGAAGGAGCTCGCGCTGCTCAAGGCGCTGGTCGACGAGACCGCCGGCAAGGTCTTCGCCGAGCAGGGCACCACGCTCGACTACCTCGTCGGCACGATGATCGAGCTGCCGCGCGCCGCGCTGATGGCCGGCGAGATCGCCGAGGAGGCGAAGTTCTTCTCGTTCGGCACCAACGACCTGACCCAGACCACCCTCGGCCTGAGCCGCGACGACGCCTCGCGCTTCCTCGACGTCTACGTCTCCCGCGGCATTTTCCCGCGCGACCCGTTCGTCAGCCTCGATGTCGAGGGCGTGGGCCAGCTGATCTGCCTGGCGGCCGAGCGGGGCAGGGCGGCCCGCCCCGACATCAAGCTCGGCATCTGTGGCGAGCACGGCGGCGACCCGGCAAGCATCGCCTTCTGCGAGGCGACCGGCCTCGATTACGTCAGCGCCTCGCCCTACCGCGTCCCGATCGCTCGCCTGGCCGCTGCGCAGGCGGCGCTCAGGAGCTAGGGATGGCGGCCGCTGAGGGTCAGGATCTCGAAGGTCTCGACCACGCGGCCCTGCGCATCGGCCTCCGAGGCAAACGCCTGCCGCGCCCGCTCGAGCCCGGCCTTGCCCAGCGCCGGTGCCCGCGAGGCGAGCACGTTGCCGAGCCCCTGCGCCCGCAAGTCCGCCACCAGCCGCTCGAGCGAACGGTAGGCCACGGTCAAAGTCCGGCTGTCTGCCACCGGATCTGCCCACCCGGCGCGCTGCAACAGCTGCGCCCCGGCCCGGACATCGACCATCGGATGCACCCGCGCCGCGGGCCGCTCGCCGTCCGCCGCGAGCATGATCCGCCGCAGCACCGGCAGGCTCCCCGCGCCGACGAAGCTGGCGAATGCGCGCCCGCCCGGCGCGAGCGCCCGCCGGATATGGATCAGCGCGCCCGGCAGGTCGTTCACGGTGTCGAGCGTCGCCACGCTGACCACGAGATCGAAGCCGCTTTCGGGGAACGGCCGCTCCTCGTCGAATCCCGTTCCGGGCTCGACCGAGGTGACCTCGGCATCCCCGAGCGCACCGGCCAATGCGCCCGTCCAGTCGCCGATCACCAGCGCCCGTCTCGGTTGGTGCCGCAGGAAGGCCAGCCGCTCGAGCACGTCCTCGACCATGTCGGCGATCACGAACCGCGCCGGGTCGACCCCCTGCTGCAGCCGCACGATCCGCCGCCGCGCGGCAAGCCGGCGGGCAGCGGAAAATATCGTCGGAGGAGGGCTGGCCACGCCGCGCTCCTGCCGCCCTCGTCGCCGTGGCGCAAGCCATGACCCTCGCCGAGGCCACCGCCCCGCTGGTCGACCTCGTGTTCCCGCCGCGCTGCCCGTCGTGCGGCGAGTCGATCGCCGCGCAGGACGGCCTCTGCACCAATTGCTGGTCGGAGCTGGCGATTCCCGGCGAGCCAGCCTGCGCGCTGTGCCAGCGCCCGTTCGTCGGCGCCGCCATGGCCGAGGGCAGCGTCTGCGCCGCCTGCCTCGCCGATCCGCCGCGCCACGACGGCATCGCCGCCGCCACGCTCTACAACGACGCCTCGCGCAAGCTCGTCCTCGCCTTCAAGCACGGCCGCAAGATCGCGCTCGCGCCGATGCTCGCCCGCCTGATCGCCGCGCGCCTGCCGGACACCGAGGGCGAGTGGCTGGTCGTCCCGGTCCCGTTGCACCCGCTCCGCCTCTGGCGTCGCGGCTTCAACCAGTCCGCGCTGCTCGCGCGCGAGATCGCCCGCCTGCGTGGCGCCACGCTGCTGGTCGACGGACTTGTGCGCCGCAAGCGCACCCCGGTGCTCGGCGGCCTCGGCAAGGCCGCGCGCGCCCGCGCGCTGTCGGGCGCGATCGCGGCCCGCCCGCGCTGCCGCGCCGGACTCAAGGGGGCGAGCGTGATCCTGGTCGACGACGTCATGACCAGCGGCGCCACCTCCGACGCGTGCGTCGGAGCGCTCAAGCGGGCCGGCGCGGCAAGGGTGGTGGTGGCGTGCTTCGCCCGGGTGCTCGATGAGGCGCTGTGAATCCGGCCCCAACGCAAAACGCCCGGGGATTGACCCCGGGCGTTCGCGTGACGAAGTTCACTGGACCGGTTCCCGCATCAACCCCCCAGAAGATGCGTCGGTCCGAACCCTCATATTCCCGGCCCGTCCTTGCGGACTGATACCGGAACCCCCCTTCCTTGGCGCGTATCCGGCGCTGCCGGTAGGTCGCGGCCCGTCAAAGCCGCTGCGCATTCATCCCATCGAAACACTTTGTCACAAAGTGGCTTCGCAGCGCAGCATGGATTTTGACCGCGCTCTGTGGTTATCGTGCAACAAACGTTTGTCCCCGGACGCGGGATTTGCGAGCCATTTGCAAGAGGATAGCGCCAATTTCGGACCCTTCCGACACCGCCACGACGCGCGAGCAGGGCAGCCAGTTCATGCCGCGCTTCGACTCCGCCGGCCTGCTCACGGCGATCGCGCAGGACGCCGCGAGCGGCGAGATCCTGATGGTCGCCTTCATGGACCGCGAGGCGCTCGACGCCACCCGGCGCACCGGCCTCGCGCACTTCCATTCGCGCAGCCGCGGGCGGTTGTGGATGAAGGGCGAAAGCTCGGGCCACGTGCTCCAAGTCGAGGCGATGCTGGTCGACTGCGATCAGGATGCGCTGGTGCTCAAGGTGCGGCCCGCGGGCCCCGCGTGCCACACCGGTGAACGCTCCTGCTTCTACCGCGCGCTCGACGGCGAGGGACTGACTCGCGTCGCGGGCTGAGCGGCGCTAGGCGGCCGCGATGCCCAGCTACACCCCCCCCGTCCGCGACATCCGCTTCGTCCTCGACCGCGTGCTCGGGCTGGAGCTCGATTCCGAGCTGAGCGATGCGATCCTCGCCGAAGCCGCCCGCTTCGCGGCCGACGTGATCGCCCCGCTCAACCGGGTCGGCGACCAGCAGGGCTGCACGCGCCACCCCGACGGCAGCGTCACCACGCCGCCCGGCTTCGCCGAGGCCTATCGCCAGTACCGCGAATCGGGCTGGGGCACGCTCTCGCTGCCCGAGGCGCACGGCGGACAGGGCCTGCCGCACGTGCTGGCGACCGCGGTCGAGGAGTTCCTCGATTCGGCCTGTCACGCGTTCAACATGTACCCCGGCCTGACCCACGGCGCGGTCGCCGCGCTGGCCGACCGCGGCAGCGAGACGCTCAAGGCGGCGTACCTGCCAAAGCTCGTCTCGGGCGAATGGCTCGGCACGATGGCGCTGACCGAGGCGCACGCCGGCACCGATCTCGGTCTGATTCGCACCCGCGCCGAGCCCCAAGGCGACGGCAGCTTCGCGCTGGGGGGCGAGAAGATCTTCTGCTCGGGCGGCGAGCACGACCTGACCGACAACATCGTCCACCTCGTGCTCGCCAAGCTGCCCGGCGCGCCCGAGGGCTCGAAGGGCATCTCGCTGCTCCTGGTGCCCAGGCTCCTGCCCGACGGCAGCCGCAACGCCGTTTCGTGCGGGGCGATCGAGCACAAGATGGGCATCCGCGGCAGCGCCACCTGCGTGATGAACTTCGACGGCGCGACCGGCTGGCTGGTCGGCGGCGCCAACGAAGGCCTCGCTGCGATGTTCATCATGATGAACGCCGCGCGCCTGTCGTGCGGCAACCAGGGCCTCGCGCAGGCCGAGCTCGCCTACCAGAACGCCGCCGCCTACGCGCTCGAGCGCAAGCAGGGCAGGGCGCCGGGCAGCGCGGCAGCGGCCGATCCGCTGCTGGTCCATCCCGACGTGCGCCGTCTGCTGATGGACGCGAAGGCCTTCACCGAGGGCTTCCGCGCGCTGGTGCTGTGGACCGCCAACCAGCTCGATCTCTCGCACCACGCCGAGAGCGAGGCTGAACGCGCGCAGGCCGAGGCGCTGGTCGGCCTGCTCACCCCGGTGCTCAAGGGCTACGGCACCGACAAGGGCTTCGAGACTGCGGTGGCGATGCAGCAGGTGTTCGGCGGCCACGGCTACATCGCCGAATGGGGCATCGAGCAGATCGTGCGCGATGCGCGGGTGGCGATGCTCTACGAGGGCGCCAACGGCGTGCAGGCGCTGGACCTCGCCGGCCGCAAGCTGCTGCGGGACGGCGGGCAGGTGGCCGAACGCTTCATCGCGCTGGTCGAGGGCGAGTGCGAGACCGCACCGGCCGAGCTGCACCACCTGGCCGCGCCCTTGCGCGAGGCGATGCACGAAGCGCGCGAGGCGGCGATCTGGCTGGTTTCGACCGGCAAGACCAGCTTCGACGATCTCGGTGCCGGGGCCTATGCCTTCATGCAACTGCTCGGCGTGGTCGCAGTCGGCTGGATGTGGCTGCGTCTCGCCAAGGCTGCGCTGCCCGACGCCGACGATCCGTTCTGCGCCGCCAAGCTCGTGACCGCGCGGCACTATGCGCTGCGCACGCTGCCCGAGACGGTCTCGCTGCGCCGCCGGGTCGAGGCCGGCGCGCAAACGCTGATGGCGCTGCCGCCCGAGGCTTTCGCACCTGCCGGCTAAAGCCGGCTAAAGCGCCTTGGCGGCGGCGAAGTACAGCGCGGCGCCGATCAGCCCGAAGTTGAGGTAGGCGGTGCCGGCGAAGCCTGCGGCGCGGTACAGCGGGTGCACGCGGTAGCCGATCCAGAACGCGATCCGCGCCGCAACGAACACGATCGCTGCCGCACCGACGACCTGGACATGCGCCACGGGAATGCTCGCCGCGAGCCCGAGCGATCCGGCCGCAAACAGCGCGAACTGCTCGAGCGTGTTGCTCGCCGCGCGGATGTTGATCCGCATCGCCTGGTCCTCGGCGCCGAGCGTCGGATCGATCGCCGGCCCCATCGCACGCGCGTTGCCGACCGAGACGATCATCGCCAGCAGCGGTAGCACGGCGAGTGGCAGCCAGCGCAGCGCATAGAGCACGGCGTCGGACTGGCTGGACGCCGCGGGCGAAGGCAGGACCATGGAGAGCAGTCCGGTCGAGACCAGCATCGCGGCGATCCCGCTGAGCGCCCCGGTGGCGACGGTCTTTTGATCCCGGTTCATCGCATCCTCCCCCGCAGCGCGACCCCGGAGCCTATCCTAGTCCATCGCGTGCAGGTCCGGTAAGGCGAAACGACGATCCGGATCGTGGTGCTGACGGAGCGTTTCGAGCCGCTCGAGTGCCTCGGGTGCAAAGCACTCTGCGCGGCGCTCGGGCCCCACGGCAAGGTCGGCTTCGCCGACGTAGCGCCCCGCACGGAACGGAGCGAGCGCCTCGTCCACCCGCCTCACCCAGGACTGGTTGGCCGCGTCATCGGCCGGATCGTCCCACAGCGCGTATATACCCGCGCCGGTGCCACCACCGACCGTCAGGGCGCCGTCGCCCAGCGTCACGCGCGAATGGCCGCCGAAGGCGACCAGATCGACGGTCGAATGCGGGCTTGGTGCGCGAATGCCCTGCAATGCCCTGAGCAGATCGCCAAGCGGCGCATCGCTCCACAGGTGATCGGCCGCGACACGCTTGCCGTCGGGCATCGGTGACAGCCGGTGCAACTCGGCGAACGGCAGGAACTCCTCGGTCGTCCCGCGCAGCGGCTCGACCGCGACCGGCGGGCTGAAGAACGAGGCGACTTTGGCGCGGGCATCCTCCTCGCTCTCGCCGCATGCCGAGACGCGCAGGATCACCGCAGGGGCTGCGCTCTCCGGGTGGGCGAGCAGGAAGCATCCGATCTCCGCGGTCGGATGCGCCGCCGCTGTGGCGGCGGTGAGCCAGTCGGCCA
>DATDLP010000288.1:0-5171 GCA_036519255.1 Croceibacterium sp. | reverse complement strand
GTATCCGGCGAATGTGACCGGCAGACGCGATTCGGATGGCCGTGCGGTTACCCGGTCATGACCGCGCGGTCAGGAATTCGCCAACAGGCTGCAACAGTCAGGTTCGGCATCGCGCGATAGCGGTCTTCGGTCTCGATCATGTAGTTGCGCGTGATCGGCGCGGCGTAGCGGCTGCGCATGTACTGCAGCTGGTAGACGCACATCCCGCCGTCGGTGAACATCGTCATCGAGGCCGCGAGGTAGAACGCGTAGAGTCGGTAGAACCGCTCGTCCTTGAGCCGCACGACCTCGTCGTGGTTGGCCTTGAACCGCTCGTACCACGCGCGCAGCGTGTAGACGTAGTGCAGCCGCAACATCTCGCAGTCGGCCATGACCAGCCGCTCGCGCTCGCTCGCCGAGACGATCTCGCCGAGCGAGGGCAGGTAGCCGCCGGGGAAGATGTACTTCTGCATGAACGCGTCGGTCGTGCCCGGCTTGCCCATGCGGCCCATCGTGTGGACCAGCGCCACGCCTTCGGGCGTGAGCACGTCGCGAACCTTCTGGAAGACTTCCGGGAAGAACGAGGTCCCCAGGTGCTCGAACATGCCGATCGAGACCACCCGGTCGAACGGTCCCGGGACGTCGCGGTAGTCCATCAGCTCGAACTTGACCTTGTCGGACACGCCGGCCTTGGCGGCGCGCGCGCGGGCGACCGCGAGCTGTTCCTGCGACAGCGTCACGCCGAGCACCACGACGTCCGCGACACGGTTGTGATAAAGCGCGAGCCCGCCCCAGCCGCAGCCAAGATCGAGCACCCTCTGCCCCGGCTGCAGCAGCAGCTTCGAGGCGATGTGCGCCTTCTTGTCGAGCTGGGCCTGCTCGATCGAGTTCTGCGGATCGGTGAAGTAGGCGCAGCTGTACTGCATGTCGGGGTCGAGGAAGGTGCGGTAGATGTCGTTGCCGATGTCGTAGTGGTGGACGACGTTCTTCCTGGAATCGATCTTGCGGTTATAGGTGTTCCAGAAGTGCTTGAACCGCCCGGTGTACTTCTTGAACTTGCTGCGCCCGCTGCGCTCTTCCCAGCGGCTGTTGCGGCGGATCAGCAGGATCAGGTCGATGATCTCGCCCTCGACCAGCTGCAGCCGGTCGTCCATCCACGCCTCGACCGTGCCCAGCGCCGGGTCGCGCACGACCTGCAGCGCCACGCGATTGTCGACCACGCGCACCGTCACCGGCCGCAGCTCGGGGTCGGGCGAGCCGTAGCTGTGAGACGCGCCGTCGGGGCCGATGATCGTCAGCTCGCCGCGCTTGAGCAGGGGGGCGAGCATCTTGTCGAGGATCTGCATCGCGCCAGAATAACTAGAAGAGCCCGAATCGCAACCGGCCGCGATTTAGGCTCGCCTTGGCTGGAATTTCCGGATTAAGCGCGAGTTCAGTGGTGGAACCGCACCCGTAGTGCCGGTCGAGAAGGAAATCATGCACAGGTTTGGACTAGCGGTGCTGCTTGCCGGCGCCATTGCCGGCCCGGCTGCGGCGCAGGACATCGCCGGGCTCGGCGTGCGGGGCACCTGCGCCTCGGTGCCGATCTTGCCCGCGGCGATCCCGGTGGTGGAAGTCACGATCGGCGGCAAAGGGCCGTACAAGTTCGCGATCGACACCGGCGCGCAAGGGCACGGACGGATCAGCGCGGCGCTCGCCGAGGAGCTCGGGCTGCCCAAGATAGGTGAGGTCCGCGCCCCGGCCCCCGGCGGCACGGTGGCCACGCGCCCGGTGTTTGGCGCGTCCGAGGTCTCGGTCGGTCCGGTGAGCTTCAAGAACGTCGATCTGGTCGCGCTTTCGGCCGTGCGCGGGCCCGACGGGGACTGGGACGGGATTCTCGGCAACGAGTTGCTTACGCTGCTGCCGCTTACCCTCGACTATGGCAATTCGCGCGCGCGGTTCGGCGGCCCCGGCCTGTCCGAAGGCCTGCCGATCCGGTTCGACAACGGCATCCCTCTGGTACCGGTGGAGATCGCCGGCCAGCGTTTCGAGGTTCACTTCGACAGCGGCAACGGTGCGGGCGGGCTGTTCCTCGACGAGGACAAGGCGAGGGCACTGCCGCTCGGTGGCGAGCCGGTCGAGCGCGGCCGCGCGCGTACCAGCTTCGGCGACTTCGCAATCACGGAAGCCCCGCTGACGATTTCGGCGACGGTCGGCGGAACGCCGCTGTCGCTCAACGCTGTCGGCTGGCCGAGCCCGCGTCCGGGCGGCAATCTCGGCTCGAAGGCGATGGCAGGGCTCAGCGTGACGATCGACACCAAGTCCGATCTCATGCTCGTCGAGCGCTCCGGAAACCCGCCGCGCTGCGCGCGCTGATCAGCGCTCCCCGGTCTTCGTGCGCGGCGGGATCAGCCGGCCGCGCGCGAAGCTGAAGACGAGGAGGATCATCAGCATCACGAGGAAGAAGTCGACGAAGGTGGTGTAGAACAGCCAGACGTCGGTGCTCGCCAGACGGGCCACCGCGTAGTTGAGGCCGGCCATGATCAGGCCGAGCACGCCCATCCCGAGCGCGAGGCGGCCCGGATCGATGTCGTTGTAGGGCAAGTACCGCGTCAGGCCCTTGCCCAGCCGGTTTCCCCCGAGCAGGCCATCGCCGAGGAACAGCACGGCGCTGATCGTGCCCACGATCGTGCTGCGCATCTTGACCATCGCGTCGTCCTGGAAGGCAACGGCGAGGCCGGCGGAGATCAGCAGCATGACGATGCCGAACATCGCGAGGCCGCCGAGCAGATCGACCTTCACGAACCGCTGCAACACCACCAGCGCGATGCCGGCACCGGCTCCGACCAGCGCCGCGGTGGAGAGGTCGGTCAGCTTGGCGACGACGAAGAACAGCAGGCCGAGCGCGATGTCGACCATGATCGGCACCTTGTTGCGCGCGAGCTGGCCTGGATCGTAGCCATGTCCGGCCATCGGGCCCGCGCCCTGGCGCGCGCTCGCGCGTAGCGCTTCACCGGCCGAGCGGTTGCCCGCGGTGAACTCGCGATACTTCTCGGGATAGGCGATCGTCCGGCCGGGGTGGCTCTCGTGGATCAGGGCACCCTCGAGCCGGGCGACTATGCCGACCGACCACATGCTGACGTATCCTGCTTCCACTTCGAGCCGCCGCCCGTCGGGCAGCGTCGCGGCGAGCATGTGATTACGCACCGCTTCCGGCCCGAAGGCCGGCGTGACGTCCCAAGCGAACGGCACGTCGTCGATCGACAGCTCCGACGCGAGAGCATCCATGCGGGCGCTCGTGACCACTTCGATGCGGTGCCGCCCGGCGTCGAACCGGCGGCGGTACTTCCACCAGGTGAAGCTCACCCGAGCGCGGCCTGCTTCTCGGCGGCGAGCCGGTCGAGATCGGCGCGGCTCTTCTTCTCGGCCGCGGTCTTGAGCTGGCCGCAGGCCGCGTCGATGTCGCGCCCGCGCGGTGTACGCACCGGGGCGGAGATGCCGGCTTCGAACACGATCTCCGAGAACCGGCGCACGCGCTCGGGGGTCGAGCACTCGTAAGGCGCACCGGGCCAAGGGTTGAACGGGATCAGGTTGACCTTGGCCGGCAGCTTGTACTGCCGGATCAGTCGCACGAGCTCGCGCGCATCCTCGTCGCTGTCGTTCTTGTCCTTGAGCATCACGTACTCGAAGGTGATGCGGCGGGCGTTCGAGGCTCCCGGATAGGCGGCGCAGGCCTCGAGCAGCTCCTCGATGCCGTACTTGCGGTTGAGCGGGACGATCTCGTCGCGCACTTCCTTGTTCACGGCGTGGAGGCTCACCGCGAGGTTGGTGCCGATCTCTTCCCCGCAGCGCGCCATCATCGGCACGACGCCGCTGGTCGAGAGCGTGATCCGGCGCTTCGACAGCGCGAGCCCGTCACCGTCCATCACGATCCTGAGCGCGTCGCGCACGTTGTCGAAATTGTACAGCGGCTCGCCCATGCCCATCATGACGATGTTGGTCAGCAGGCGCCCGTCGCTGGTGTAGCCGCCCTGTTCCTCGAACTCGGCGCCGTCGTCGTCCTCGGCGAAGTCCATCCGCCCGCGCGGCCATTCGCCGAGCGCGTCGCGCGCGAGCATGACCTGGCCGACGATCTCGCCCGGCGTCAGATTGCGCACCAGCCGCATCGTGCCGGTGTGGCAGAAGCGGCAGTTGAGCGTGCAGCCGACCTGGCTCGAGACGCACAGCGTGCCGCGGTCGGCGTCGGGGATGAACACCATCTCGAAGTCGTGGTTGTCCGCGGTGCGCAGCAGCCACTTGCGGGTGCCGTCGCTGGAATGCTGCGCCTCGACGATCTCGGGCCGCCCGATCACGAACCGCTCGGCCAGCCACGGCCGCATGGTCTTGGCGATGTCTGTCATCGCCTCGAACCCGGTCACCCCGCGGTGGTAGAGCCAGTGGAACACCTGCTTGGCGCGCAGCCTTGCCTGCTTCGCATCGAGCCCGGCCTCCTCGAACAGTTCGGCGATGAGCTTGCGCGGCAACCCGATCAGGTCGACGCGCCCGTCGGCGCGCGGCGTGATGTCGCGCGCGACGGGGACCGGGTCGATCTGACCCGGGATCGGCATGAGAGCGGTGTCGGACATTTCGCCGCGGCATATAGGGATGTCGGCGCCGAAGGGCAAAAAGCATCGTGCGTCCGCGCGCGAACCGTCGGGTTTCCCGCACGGGTCCGACGTCCGGCCGCGCTGAAAAACCGGTCCATCGAATTTAACTGTTGCCGAAAAACATCAATATTTTCGTTGTGTTAGGTTCAGGAAACCGGACCGTTCCCCCACCATTTCCACCGCTCGCAGCTCATGCTGCGAATGCGAAGTGGAAATGGAGCTTATAATGACAAAGGGTATCGCACTCCTGCTCGCCGCCGGCTCTGCAGTGGCGCTCGCCGTTCCGGCACAGGCGCAGGAGGACCGCGGGTTCAACGGTCCGTGGATCGCCGGCGTCGGCGGCTACGACAAGAACCAGGCCGGCAGCACGGCCGACGACGACGCCAACGAGGACAACGACCAGTCGGCAGAAGGCGTCGTCTGGGGTGGCGCGGTCGGTTATGACCTCGACCTCGGGACGATGGTGGTCGGTGCCGAAGCCGAGCTGACCGAATCCACCGCCGACACCCGCTCGCTTGACGGCGATCCGGAGACATTCGGCCTCGGCAGCGTCGAGGCGGGTCGCGA
>DATDLP010000287.1:0-9716 GCA_036519255.1 Croceibacterium sp. | reverse complement strand
GATGCCATGAGGAATAACGGATGAGCCTGCGTGTCGCGGTCCAGATGGATCCGCTGGAAAGCATCAACATCGCCGGCGATTCGAGCTTCGCGCTGATGCTCGCGGCGCAGGCACGCGGGCACAAGCTGTGGCACTACGACGTGCGCTCGCTCGCATGGGAGAACGGCCGCATCACCGCCTGGGCCGCACCGGTGCGCGTGCAACGGGTCGAAGGCGAGCATTTCGGCTTCGAAGGCGAGCAGGCGAAGATCGACCTCGGCGCCGACATCGACGTGGTGCTGATGCGGCAGGATCCGCCGTTCGACCTCGGCTACATCAGCGCCGCGCTGCTGCTCGACCGGCTCAAGGGCGAGACGCTGGTGGTCAACGACCCGCGCAGCGTGATCAACGCGCCCGAGAAGATGTTCGTGCTCGACTATGCGCGGTTCATGCCGCCAACGCTGGTCGCGCGGCGGCTCGAGGACGTGCGCGCGTTCCAGCGCCAGCACGGCGCGCTGGTGATGAAGCCGCTGCACGGCAACGGCGGAAAGGCGATCTTCAAGGTCGAGGCCGACGGCACCAACCTTTCGGCGATCACCGAGCTGTTCGGCCAGGTCTGGCCCGAGCCGTTCATGGTCCAGCCGTTCCTCCCCGAGGTCGCCGAGGGCGACAAGCGCATCGTGCTGGTCGACGGCGAATACGCCGGGGCGATCAACCGCAGGCCGGGCGAGGGCGAGTTCCGCTCGAATCTGGTGCAGGGCGGCTCGGCCGAGGCAACCACGCTGACCGCGCGCGAGGAGGAGATCTGCGCCGCGATGGGCCCCGAGCTCAAGGCGCGCGGGCTCGTGTTCGTGGGCATCGACGTGATCGGCGGCAAGTGGCTGACCGAGATCAACGTGACCTCGCCGACCGGGATCGTGGCGATCGACAAGTTCAACGGAACCGACACCGGCGCGCGCATCTGGGACGCCATCGAGGCGCGGCTGCGGGTCTGACCCAATGGAGTGGATACATGACCACCCCGAGCTGCTCCGGAGCATCATTGCCCGGTCGAGCGGCGCGATCGGCGAATTGCTGCTCGTTCGACAGCTCGAGAAGCGGGGCTACCGGGCGCGGCCGGCGAGCATCAACGCGCGGCAATGCGACCTGCTGGTCACCAGCCCCGCGGGTCGCGAGTTCAGCGTCGAGGTGAAGACGGTCAAGGGCAGGGGGGCGCCGTGGCTCGTCCGGAACTGTCCAGACGAGACGGCGAGCGCCTGTTGGGTCTTCATCCATGCCCCGCGTGCGGATGACGGTCTGCCGCCCGAGGAGGGCGTGAGCTATCGTCTCCTCTCCACACGACACGCGGCGCAAATCTGGCGGGAAAAGTTCGAGGGGCGACCCAACAAGGCCCCCGACATCACCTGGAAGGATCTGGGCGCCATGCCAGGAGGGGCCGACCCGCATCTCGACCGCTGGG
The DNA here is from genome assembly GCA_036519255.1 of Croceibacterium sp. Classification (GTDB taxonomy): domain Bacteria; phylum Pseudomonadota; class Alphaproteobacteria; order Sphingomonadales; family Sphingomonadaceae; genus Croceibacterium_A. The sequence goes on along the minus strand of DATDLP010000287.1, from coordinate 8,278 downwards.
ATATTCTTCCCGCCTGATCGCTTGCCCGTTGGCGGACCGATCGTCCGGACCGAAAGTTAGCCTCCCGATGCACGAATTCATCATCGAAGCCATCGCCCGCGGCGGGTATCTCGGGATCCTGGTCCTGATGGCGATCGAGAACGTGTTCCCGCCGATCCCGTCCGAAGTGATCATGGGCATAGGCGGCGTGCTGGTGGCGCGCGGAACGATGGAATTCTGGCCGCTGCTGGCGGTGGGCACGATCGGCTCGACCGCCGGCAACTACGTCTGGTTCTGGCTCGGCGACAAATGGGGCTACCAGCGCCTCGCCCCGATCGTCGATCGGCACGGACGCTGGCTCACGCTCGAATGGGAGGACATCGAGCGGGCGCAGCGCTTCTTCCAGCGCCATGGGCAGTGGGTGGTGCTGTTCCTGCGCTTCTCGCCGTTCCTGCGCACGATGATCTCGCTTCCCGCGGGGCTGAGCCACATGAAGCCGTGGAAGTTCCTGCTGTTCACCTTCATCGGCGCGGGGATCTGGAATGTGCTGCTGATCATGGGCGGGCAGTGGCTCGGGCGCTATTTCGAGCAATCGCAGGATGTGATGGGGTGGATCGTGCTCGGCGCGTTCGGCCTCGCGATCGGCGCCTATCTCTGGCGCGTCTTCACCTGGAAGCCGCGGGCGGAACGCTAGCGCTGCTCGCGCGGGTGCGCGGCGCGGTACGTGTCGAGCAAGGTGGCCGCATCGACCTTCGTATAGATCTGCGTCGAGCCGAGGCTGGCGTGGCCGAGCAACTCCTGCAGGCTGCGCAAGTCCGCGCCGGCGCCCAGCAGATGGGTGGCAAAGCTGTGGCGCAGGGCGTGCGGCGTGGCCGTCGCCGGGAGGCCGAGCGCGATGCGCGCGCGGGCCATGGCCTTCTGCACCATGCCCTGGCCGAGCGGGCCGCCCTTGGCACCGCGGAACAGCGGATCGGGGCCTAGCAAGGTCCACGGGCAACGCGCGGCGTAGTCGGCGACCGCTGCGCGCACGATCGGCAGGATCGGCACCACGCGCTGCTTGCCGCCCTTGCCGGTGACCATGAGCGTTTCGTCGAGCGGCAGGTCGGCGCCTCTGAGCGAGAGCGCTTCGGCAATGCGCAGACCCGCACCGTACATCAGCAGCAGCACGGCCCGGTCGCGCGCGCCGATCCAGTCTTCCGCAGCCGATTGGCGCACCACCTCGGCGAGGTTGATCGCGTCGTCGGGCGTGACGGGGCGCGGCAGGCCCTTCTTGATCCGCGGACCGCGGACGCGTGGCGCGGCGGGTTCACCATGACCGGCCTGCTCGCGGGCGAAGCCGAGGAACGCCTTCAGCGCCGATAGCTCGCGCGCGGCCGAAACATTGCCGATCCCGTCGCCGCGCCTGCGGGCGAGCTGCGCGCGCAAGTCGCCGGCGTCGAGGCGGGCGAGCGAGCGCCAGTCCTCGGCGTCGATCTCGTCGAGCAGCCGCGCGGCGGTGGCGACGTAGGCGCGCACCGTGTGCGGCGACCGGCGGCGGCCCGCGGACAGGTGGGTGCTCCACTGTTCGAGCAGGTCGGCACGAGTCATGCCGTCGCCAGCGAGTCCGGCACCAGTTCGGCGAGCAGCGCGTCGAGCAACGGCATGCCCCGCGGCGTGACACCGAGGCGCTCGCCGTCGCACCAGGCGAGCCCGAGCGACTGGTGGAAGGCGAACCGCTCGCGGTCGATCACCTCGTCCGGCGCGAGTCCGAACCGTGTCGCCAGTTCCAAGGGGTCGATCCCATCGCGCAGCCTGAGCCCCATCAGCAGCGCCTCGGCAGCCTGTTCGCGCGGCACGAGCTCGCGCTCCTCGGCCATGCCGTGCGCGTTGCGGGCGATGGCGGAGAGATAGTTCTCCGGCTTTTTGTGCCGGATCGTCGCCATCGCGCGGCGACGCCCGTGCGCACCGGGGCCGATGCCGACGTAGTCGCGATAAAGCCAGTAGGCGAGGTTGTGGCGGCTCTCCTCGCCGGGGCGCGCGTGGTTGCTGATCTCGTAAGCCGGCAGGCCGGCGGCCTCGGTCAGCTCGCGCGTCAGCTCGTAGAGATCGGCCGCGGGATCGTCGGACAACGGGGCGAACGCGCCCTGGCGCACATCGGTGGCGAAGCGCGTGCCTGGCTCGATGGTCAGCTGGTACAGCGACAGGTGTCCGGTGCCGAAACCCAGCGCCCGGGCGAGCTCGGCGTTCCATTGCTCCGGGGACTGCCCGGGACGGGCATAGATCAGATCGAAGCTGACCCGCGCGAATACCGCCTGAGCGGTGTCGAGCGCCGCCAGCCCCTCGGCCGCGCTGTGCAGCCGGCCGAGGAACCGCAACGCCTCGTCGTCGAGCGACTGCAGTCCGAGCGAGACGCGGTTGACGCCTGCGGCCGCGAGCGCGGCGAAGTTCGCCGCCTCGACCGACGAAGGATTGGCTTCGAGCGTGATCTCGATGCCCGGGGCGAAGCCCCACAGCCGCTCGGCTTCGCGCAGCAGCGCCGCAACCAGCGCGGGCGGCATCAGCGAAGGCGTGCCGCCGCCGAAGAACACCGAGTCGAGTGGTCCCCCGTCGGCCGCTGCGGCTTCGTGCCGCATGTCGGCGATCAGGGCCGCTTGCCAATCGTCGAGGTCAACCCCTTGGCGTACATGCGAATTAAAGTCACAGTAAGGACACTTACTTAAGCAGAACGGCCAGTGGAGGTATAACGCCCGATTCATCACTTTTCTTCAGAAAGGCAAAAGCAAGAGTCGCAAAGTATTAAAAGATGAGCATTGGCCGTATTTCCGTGGCGCTGGCCGCACCCCTTTTGATCCTGTCCGCTGCATCGGCAGTTTCCGCGGACGTTCCATCGAACACCCCATTCGCGCAGTCGTTGCTCACCGAGCACAACCGGGCTCGTGACGACGCGGGTGTGCCGCGCCTCAAATGGAGCGTCAAGCTCGCGGGCGAGGCGAAGGGCTGGGCGGACCAACTCGCGCGCGAGGGCGGGATACGGCATGCGCCTTCCCGCGAATCGGGCGGCGCGGGCGAGAACCTGTGGATGGGCTCGGCCGGTTACTATGCGCCCGAGACGATGGTCGGCGCGTTCGTCGAGGAGCGGCAGAATTACCTGCATGGCCCCTTCCCGCGGGTGTCGCGCACCGGGCGGTGGGAGGACGTGGGCCACTACACGCAAGTCGTGTGGCGCGACACGCGCGAGGTCGGATGCGCGATTGCGCAGAACGGCCGCGACGAGTTCCTGGTGTGCCGGTACTGGCCCGCGGGGAACTGGATGGGCGAAGTTCCCTTCTGAGCCATTCTAACGGGGGCGGATCAGGCGAACTGGTCGGCCACGAGCCGGGCGAACGCGTCGGCACGGTGGCTGATCCTGTGCTTTTCCGCCGGATCGAGCTCGGCGAAAGTGCGCTCGTAGCCCGCAGGTACGAACACCGGATCGTAACCGAAGCCCATGGTCCCGCGCGGCGGCCACGACAGCGCGCCCTCGGACTTGCCCTCGTAGACCGCATGCTCACCGTCGGGCCATGCGAGCGCGAGCACGCACGAGAACCACGCGTCGCGTGGGGTTTCCGGGCCTGTCGCCTGGAGCATGCCCTCGACCTTGCCCATCGCCATGTACCAGTCGCGGCCGGGCTCGCCTTCGAACCACTGCCGTTCGGCCCAGTCGGCGGTGTAGACCCCGGGGCGGCCGTCGAGCGCGGCCACGGACAGGCCACTGTCGTCGGCCAGAGCGGGCAATCCCGAGCTTTCCGCTGCCGCGCGCGCCTTGAGCAGCGCGTTGTCGACGAACGTGCGGCCGGTCTCGGCCGGCTCGGGCAGTCCGAGCGAGCCGGCTGAGATGCAGTCGAGACCGTAAGGCGCAAGCAGCGCGGCGATTTCCTTGAGCTTGCCGGCGTTGTGCGTGGCGATCACCAGCTTGCCGCCGCCGAGCTTGCGGCTCACCTCCCCACAGCCTCCGCCTGCACTGCGTAGATCTGCTCGCAGCCGATGCGCGCGAGACGCAGCAGGCGCAGCAGGTCTTCCTCGTCGTAGCAGGCGCCCTCGGCGGTAGCCTGGGCTTCGGCGATCTTGCCGCCTTCGAGCAGCACGAAGTTGGCGTCGGCGTCGGCCGCGCTGTCCTCGAGGTAGTCGAGGTCGAGCACCGGGGTGCCTTGGTGGATGCCGCACGAGACCGCGGCGACCTTGGCGATGATCGGATCCTCGACCAGCGTGCCGGCGGCGAGCAGCTTGTCGACCGCGAGCCGCAGCGCGATCCAGGCGCCCGAGATCGCCGCGGTGCGCGTGCCTCCGTCGGCCTGAATCACGTCGCAATCGAGCAGGATCTGTCGCTCGCCGAGCTTGTGCAGGTCGACCACGGCGCGCAGCGAGCGGCCGATCAACCGCTGGATCTCCTGGGTGCGCCCGCTCTGCTTGCCCTTCGCCGCCTCGCGGCTGCCGCGGGTGTGGGTCGCGCGCGGCAGCATCGAGTACTCGGCGGTGACCCAGCCCTGGCCCTTGCCGCGCAGGAACGGCGGGACCCGCTCCTCGACGCTGGCCGTGACGAGCACGCGCGTGTCGCCGAAGCTGATCAGGACCGAGCCCTCGGCATGCTTGGTGAAGCCGGTCTGGATGTCGATGACGCGCATTTGGTCGGGCGCGCGGCCGGATGGACGCATGGGAAACTCCTTTGGATTGCGCTGCCGAATAGTTAAACCGCAGCTTGGTTCAAGCTGGATTGCTGAATATGGCGTCTTCCCTCCTTCGCATGCTTCCGGCGCTGGCCGGATTTGCCGGGTTGGCATCGATGGCCTCGCCCGTTCTGGCGCAGGACGGTCCGTCAGGAGAACCGGCTGTGGAGAGCGATGCGAACAGTGAGGTCGATCTGGCGATCGAGCGCGCGATGCAGACGCTGCAGGCGCAGACCGAGGCGAGCGATGCCCTGTGGGGGATGGCCGGCGCCGAGTGGAGCGTCGACCTCGAGACCGGGATCATCGAGTTCCAGAACGACAAGGGCTGGACCATCTCCGCGCCGGTGCAGGTGGTGGGCACGTACGACACGCTCGACAGCACGTTCCTTTGGGGCTGGGACCACCCGTCGGTATCGCCCGGGCAGGCCGAAAGCGCCCGCATGGTGCGCGAATTCGGCGAGCGGAACGGGCTCGAGGTGTTGACCACGCGCATGGTCGAGGTAAGCGAGGACGATGCTTGGGTGTTCACCGCCCTGGCAAACCATCTCGCGGGTGGCCAGGGCGGATATCGCGGGCCATCGGGGACGACGCTGGTCTTCATGACCTTCGGAAACGTCACCATATCAGGCCGATGACCCCTAGCGTCACCGAACTCACGACCCGCGCGCGCGAGATTTTCGGGCTCGTCGTCGAGGGCTACCTCGACAGCGGCAGCCCGGTAGGCTCGAGGACGCTGGCCGAAGGCGGGCTCAATCTCTCGCCGGCCTCGATCCGTTCGGTGTTGAGCGAGCTGGAGCTGCTCGGGCTGCTCGCCGCGCCGCACACCAGCGCAGGGCGGATGCCGACCGAGCTCGGGCTGCGGCTGTTCGTCGACGGGATGATGCAGGTGGCCGAGCCCAGCGCCGAGGAGCGCGCCGCGATCGAGCGGCGACTCGCGCAGCCGGGGCCGATCGAGGCGGCGCTCGAGGCGACCAGCGCGGTGCTGTCGGAGGTCTCCGGGGCGGCCGGCATGGTCATGGTCCCGCGCCGCGAGCCGCGGCTGGCGCAGATGAGCATCGTCGCACTCGACGGGGTGCGAGCGCTTGTGGTGCTGGTCGGGCAGGACGGCTCGATCGAGAACCGTGTGCTCGAGCTGCCGCCGGGCACGGCGGCGGCGGCGCTGCAGGAGGCTTCGAACTACATCACCGCACGGCTCGCCGGGCGCCCGCGGGCGGAAGCGGAGCGCGCCATGCAGGCCGAGGTCGCCTCGGGCCGCTCTGCGCTCGACAACGCGAGCCGCGACCTGGTCGAGCGCGGGCTTGCAGTGTGGAGCGAGGATGCCGCGCGGCGGCCGGTGCTGATCGTGCGCGGGCAGGCACGGCTGCTCGACGAGACCGCGCTGCACGACATCGAGCGCGTGCGCTCGCTGATCGACGACCTCGAAAGCAAGCAGTCGGTCGCCGAACTGCTCGACTCCGCCCGCGAGGCCGAAGCGACGCGAATCTTCATCGGCAGCGAGAACCGGCTGTTCGCGTTGTCGGGCTCTTCGGTCATTGCCGCGCCGTATCGCGACCGCGAGGGGAAGGTGGTCGGCGTGCTCGGGGTGATCGGGCCGACGCGGTTGAATTACGCGCGGGTCGTGCCCATGGTGGATTTCACCGCCCGCTCGCTGGGCAAATACATCGGCTAGACGGAAGACAGATGACCGAAACGAACGAACCGCGCGACGAGGCGGTCGAGAAGGAATTGGCAGGGGTTCCCGAGGAGCTGCTCGACAAGGGCGATGAGGGCCACTCGCTCGACGATGCGCTCGCGTCGCTGCGCGGCGACCTCGAGAAGGCGCAGCAGGACATCCTCTATGCCCGGGCCGAAGCGCAGAACGTGCGCCGCCGGCTCGAGAAGGACGTGCAGGACGCGCGCACCTATGCCGCGACCGGCTTCGCCCGCGACATCCTCTCGGTGGCCGACAACCTCGCCCGCGCGCTCGACCATGTGCCCGAGGGGATGCGCGACGACGACGCGCACAAGAACTTCCTCGCCGGGATCGAGGCGACCCAGCGCGAGCTCGACAAGGTCTTCGGCCTCCACGGCATCACCCGCATCGCCGCCAAGGGCCTGCCGCTCGACCCCAACCAGCACCAGGCGATGCTCGAGATTCCGACCGACGAGGCGGAGCCGGGCACGGTGGTGCAGGAGATGCAGTCGGGCTACATGATCAAGGATCGGCTGCTGCGGCCGGCGATGGTCGCGGTGGCGAAGAAGCCGGGCTGAGGCGCCGCCGGGACGACCGGCGGAACCCGCACAGCGCACCGACCGTCTCTTCCCTAAGGAAGAACGGAGAAAAGACGATGCCAAAGCGTATCCTTGCTGCGGTGCTGGCGGGCCCGGCGCTGATGCTCGGCGGCTGCGCCGAAAACTATGCCGTAGAAGGCGCGGCGCTTGGCGCCGCCGCCGGTGCCGGCGTTGCGGCAATCACCGACAGAGACGTTGCCGCGGGCGCTGCCATCGGCGCAGCGGCCGGCGGTGCCGGCGGAGCGCTGGTCCGCAAGGACGGCGAGTGGTGCTATTACCGCGACCGCAACGGCAACGAATACCGCGAGCGCTGCTGACGCCGAGGTCGGGCGTCAGACGACCTGCGCCCGGTTCTCGTCGCGGTGCTTCTTCAGGTATTTCATGAAGGGGGTGCCGCCGGTCCCGACATCCGGATCGTTCCCCGCGATCGAGCCCGCCTGCTTGTTGATGTAGCTCGCCGCGTATTCGAGGTGCCGCGTGCGGAAGCGCGCGACCTGCTCGACGCACGCGTTGAACGCGTCGCGCAGCGCGGGTGAGTTGGTGCGGGTGACGAACGCGCGCAGCGTCGATTGCCCGGCGAGATCCTCGATGAAGCGGCGATGCGGCACCGGGCGGTACTGGTGCAGCTCGTCGAGGAAGGCCTTGAGCGGGTCGTCGCTGTGGCGCACGCCGAACAGCGCGTCCATCGCCGGGACGATCGAGCTCTGCGAGCCGGTCTGCCCGCGGAACGCTTGCGGCTTGCCGGCGAACTTGTCGACGTCCTCGTACACCAGCCCCTCGCCGAGCGCGGGATTGTTGGCCCAGCCGTGGATGTAGGGCCGCACGCGGTGGAAATAGACGTAGGGATCGCACCGCTCGGGCATCCGCTTGAACACCGCGTAGATCCGCTCCCAGGCGAGATCCATGCCCGCGAGCAGCGCCTCGCAGCCTTCAGCATCCTCGCTCGCGGCGGCGCCGACCAGCTGCACAGCGTTGTCGAGCAGCACGCCGGCCTCGGCCTCGATCGCCACGTGGACCATCACGAACCAGTTCTCGTCGGCGCCGCCGAGGAAGTTCTGCACCATGCGGATGTTGTCGAGCGCGACAGCGCCGGCCTTGTCGAGCCGCGCCCAGTTGTCGAGCACGTAGGCCGAGTAGGGCAGCAGCGGCGCCTGGCCGAGCCGGTCGGCGAGCGCGACGATCGGTCGGGCGAGATTGGCCGGCAGGTGCGCGGGCGGCTCGGGCTCGCCCCAGACCCAGGCCTGGACCAGGAAGCTGTAGTGCACCATCATCGTGCGCACCTGCTCGTCCGGCGCGTCGACCGCCCACCGGGCGAGGTCGGGCTCGGGCAGCTTGCCTAGCCAGTG
>DATDLP010000286.1:0-3063 GCA_036519255.1 Croceibacterium sp. | reverse complement strand
TGATCGTGAAGATCGACCCCGCGGCGGGGATCCGGATCGTCCTGGACGCGCGGCGCGCGGACTCGCCCACACCCAAGGAGATCGACCTCGACATGGAGTTCGCCGCCGAGGGGGGAGAGGGCGCCACGCCTTACGAGGTGCTTCTCCGCGCTGCGATCGACGGCGACAGCACGCATTTCACGCGACAGGACAGCATCGAGGAGACCTGGCGAATCCTCCAGCCCCTCATCGACCGACACGCCTATCCGCCGGGCTCCTGGGGCCCCGAAAGCGGCGGAGCGCCTCACCTCCGGCCACGGACCGTGGCGTAGCCCGTGGCTAGCCACGTAATGGGGCTGCGCGGCGTGTCGCGCCGCTCGATGGCGCGCCTCGGTCGGGCGGACCTTGCAATAATCCGCACAAGCGAGTAGCGTCCACTTTTGGACGGTCGCTAACCAAGCCGACCAGCCGTCGCTGCAGCTGACTTTCTTGGTGTCGCTGCGACTCGCCGACGCGATTGACCTCCGCCCGCGTGGACTCCCTTTCGGGGTTCGCGGCCCTCTGGGCTCGCCCCGGAGGGGCTTGAAGCCCAACAGGAGGTCCCTCTCATGTTCACAGCCAGGCCTGCAGGACCTGCTTCTTCCTTCGCAACGGGCGCCCGCGGGTCTGCGAGGGGCGCGGGGTTGCTCGCGCGCGTGGTGCATCTGGTGGTCAGCGTCGTCGTGTTGATCATCGTGGTTGGAATTCTGCTCGTCGTGCTCAAGGCCAATCCGACCAACAGCATCGTCTCGGAGGTCCACGACTGGGCCCGCTGGCTCGCCGGTCCGTTCGACGGCATGTTCACCTTCCACAACGCGCGGGTCGCCGTCGCCGTCAACTGGGGCATCGCCGCAGTCGTCTACCTGTTCGTGGGCGCACTGATCGCGCGGCTACTTGGCCGCAGCCACCGTTAACGCCCGACAAAATCAGGAGGGGTTCATGACCGGCAAGAATGCCGATAAGGCGAAGGGTCGCGTGAAGGAAGCTGCCGGCGCGTTGACCGGAAACAGACGTCTGAAGAACGAAGGTCGCGTCGACCAGGCCAAGGGCTCTGCAAAGAACGCCGTGGACAAGGTCGCCGGCGCCCTCACCGGCGGCAAGAGAGCCAAGCGGTAGAGACGCGTATGTGCGAACCAACCCACGCGAGCTTTGGGAGGTGACCATGCTCACGATCCTCCTCATCGTTGTCGTAATCCTGCTGCTCACCGGCGGATTCGGCTACAGCCGCCGCAGCCGCCGCGGCGTGTAGAAACCGAAGGATCACCGTCGGGCGGGCTCGACCGGATCTGTGCCAACACCGCCCGTCGGTGATCGCTAGATTCTCCGTGAGGACGTCGAGGGATGAAAGCGCCTATGGGCGGGTGGTGCGCGCGGTCCGCTCGGTGTCGCGCGCAGCTCTGAAGGGTGCCCGATAGGGGACGCTGACGCCTGACCATTCCCCTGGTGCGGGAACCTAGCTTCGCGCGCAGCGGCGCGTCCCCGTGAGCACTAAGCCGTAGAGCACGTGATCGGCGGCGAGCGCCAAGCGGTCGACCAGGCGCACGCGCTTGGCCTGGCTGAGGCCGAGCACGGGCGCGATTCCCATCTCAAAGCCCAGCCACACCACCAGCCCATAGACCGGACCCGCCCAGGGCCGGCGACGCATCGCGCCAGGCAGCGCTCCGAAGGCCGCGCCGCCGCCAGCCCCGAAGGTCCAGTGCGCGGCCTCGATCAGACCTCGACGCTGCTTGCGCGGCGCGCGCCGCAACAGCGCCCGCGCGCCGCGCGCGCGCTGGCGGCCGACGGCCTGCGGCGGAGTCTGTTCCACCAGCCCGAGCTCGGTCGTGAGCACCCGCATGCCCGTCATCGCCATCGCGCCCACCGCCCCACGAGCCGCGCCGTAGAGCATCGCGCCCAGACGCGAGCCCTCGTCCCGCGAGAGCTGGCCCGCTGCGTCCTGGCCCATCGTCTCGCTCATGCGGCCAGCCTACCCCGCTGCGCACGGGCCCCTCACGCTGCCGTATGCACGAAGGCATCCGCTACCGCGGTGAACGACGGCCAGCGGCAAGGAGCGATCTGAAACCGCCGTCAGCGCCCTTAGGGCTGTCGCTCGTTTTCGCCCAGGCGATCATCGTTGCCGCTACCGGCTGTCGGCCGCCGCGAAGGTGGTACGCGACAGCCGCCGAACGGCGCCCTCGGCAAGCGCCTCGTGCAGCGCTGCGCTGAACACGCCCGGGCCCCAGTAGCGAGCTCCCACCAGCCGGGCCACCTCTCTGCAGTCGGTGGGGCCATGTTCATCGAGGACGTGCCCGATCGCATGAACCTCGTTGTCGAGAGCTGGTCCGGGCACCGATGACGTGACGGCGGGCACGGGCGAGGCAGGCATCCGGCCCAGGCCAGGGCGGAAGCGGCGAAGCCGCTGCTCCCGGGCGTGACGGGCGGCCGCGCGATGCGCCCGGGGCTCGGGCTCCTTCTCGTCACGCACGGTGGCGTCTGCGTCTCCCGGTCTTCACGTAAGGAAGTAGACGACGAGGATCGCGTAGTCGATGAACGCCGCGTGGATGCGAAAGGACGACGACATCCGAGCGTTACCTCCCTTGTTCTGCCCCCGCGCCGGGGATTGGCGCAAGGCTGCCTCTCCCGCTCCGCCGCCGCCGTCGAACGCGCTCGCCTCGCGAGAACCACTCGCGGTCCCGACCTCGAGGCAAACACATGACCAGCCCCCGACCACCGCGCGATCCGCCAGCGCGCCGCTGACCTGCGCGGCCGGATCGCCGAGCTGACCGACTAGCAGGTCGCGCCCGACGACATCTGACCGATCCTGGTCGTCATGGGCGCGCGGCGGTGCGCAGGCGGGCGATCGAGTGGCGGATGATGCGTGAGGTCTGCATCTGCGAGACGCCGATGCGTTGGCCGATCTCTCGCTGGGTGAGGTCGTCTTCGAAGCGCAGGCGCAGCACCTCGCGCTCGCGCGGGGTGACCGCGAGCAGCAGTTGGGCGAGCGTGGCGCGGTCCTCGGCCAGGTCGAAGCCCTGCTCGGTGCTGGCGACGGTGTCGCCGAGCGTG
>DATDLP010000285.1:0-11313 GCA_036519255.1 Croceibacterium sp. | reverse complement strand
CAGAGATCCGGATGCGGCCGCGAGACGAGGAGGCCGACGAGGCCCGCCGGCGTCGCCAAGGCTGCGGCGGTCGGAAGCGCGGCGGACATCTGCGACAATAGTTCAGCGATCATGCCTGTCTCGGGCTCGACCACGACCGCGCTGTTGAGGAAAGCCGAGAGGTCAGCGGAAGCTTGGCGGAAGGCGTCGACGCGGCCGGCAAGTGGTTCCGTCGCCGGCGCCACTAGATCGCGACGCCCGCGCAACTTCTTCGCGATCGTGTGCATCAGCGCAACGGTGGCACCGTCGGCGTGCAGCACCATTTCGGCAAGGATGCCGCCCTGCCCCTCAGACAGTCGCTCGCGAAGCTGGGCATCGACGGTCTCGAGGAACACGAGGTCGGCTTGGCCGCTGTCCATGACAGAAGCGCCGGGGTCGATATCAGCCTCCACCGGATAGGGCTTAATGAGCCGCTGGCAGAAACCATGAATCGTAGAGCAGGTTATCTCGTCAATCGCCGCGCTCGCGGCGGCTAAGTTGATGCGCTGAACTTCGGACAGCCCATCGGGGAGGCCTACACGTAGCTCGACCCCGACGTCGCCCGCCGCAAGGGCTTCGACGAACTCGCGCACGCGACAGACCAACTCACTTGCCGCCAGCTCGGTGAAAGTCACGGCAGCGATGGATCTCGGCGAGACGCCCTGGGCCAGCATGACCGCTATGCGCCCCGCCATGACCGCGGTCTTACCGGAGCCGGCGCCGGCCTCGACAAGGATGGAGCGGTCGTGGCGGCAGATCGCGTCGTGGCGCGCGCCATCGTCGTTGAGGATCGTGAGCTCGGGCATCATTCGGCCTCCCAGACCTGAGTGGCGTCGCCGAGCCGCTCCGCGATCGCGGGCGACTTGCGCTTACAGTAGGTTGCGCCCGCGTTAGCCGGCAGGGCGAAGGCGAGGTCGTCGTAGGCGCCGCCGGTGTCGGGTCCCGGCAATGCCGCTCCGCTGGCCAGCGAAGCGCGGGCCGAGACCAGGTAACCCGTCACCTCGTCTAGTGCGCCTTGCGGGTCGTCGAGCTTGAGGTCCAGCAGTTCACGGGGGTAGAGAAGCGAGGCCGCAATATCGACGTCCTCGCCCAGCAACTGCCTGACGGCGAAGGCGTAGAGGCAGCGCTGCAGCTCACTGCCCTTGTTAAGCCGGATAGGCTCGCGCGGGGCCTTACCCGTCTTGTAGTCCCGAACAAGCGCGCGAGTGCCGTCGCCCGACACGTCGAGCCGATCGATGTAGCCGGAGATGGCGAAGTCCGTACCGGGGATGGTGACCTGCACCTCCGGATCCCATGGCAGCTCCGCGTCCGACTTGGGCTCGGAGCCGCCGAAGGGGACCTCCGAATAGGATCGGCCGCCGGGCAGCTGCTCCTCGCCGAATGACAGCGCGCGGACGGAAAGGGCTTGCGCCTCGGTAAGCGTGCGGCCCCAGATCACGTACGGAGGCACGAGACGTTCGCTCTCCCATTCAGCCGCAACTTCAGCGACGGCGTTCGCTACCGCCGCCTCGATGGCTGTGCTGTCGGCGGCCGCCAAACCCCCCGACAGCTCGAGGCCGCGGAGCGCCCGGTCGAGCACGGCATGAATCAGGTTGCCGTTCTGAAGCGGGTCCAGCACCAGCGGCTCGGCGCTGCTCTGCGGCGCCTTCCAGCCCAGTGCATACTTCCACACGAAGTTGAGAGGGCTGCGCAGCAGCGCCTTGAGCGAGTTGGCCGACTGCAGCCTGCCGAGCGCTTCGCGAATGATAGGATGCTCCGGTCGAACGACGCCGTCATGCGGGGTGACCGCCTCCATGCGCCAGTCGCGCCAACACGCGCGGGCGCCTGCGGCTTGAGGCTCCACGGCGAAGTCTGCGGGGCGGGCCATCAGTCGGTCTGTCTCGCTGAAGGCATACGCTGGCACTGCATTGCGACGCAGATAAGTCTCGTCGCCGAACCCGGTGAGCAGCGGACTCCGCCCCAAGAGGCGCCCATCACTATCGCGGCGGGTGCGAGACAGAACAACCTCGCCGGTGCTCGTCGCGAGGATCGTCGCGAAGTCGCGGCGGTCGGCGAGCGCGACCGGCAGCGGATCGAGCTCGGCGGTCCGAATGACGTGGTCAGGAATGAGGCGGTCCTCGGCGATACCGCGCGGCCAGCGCGACGAGTTCAGCCCGATCAGTCTGACGTGCGGCCGGGGCGAAGCGGCCAGGGCGCTCGCGGGCATCCACGCGACGGACACGCACGCCTCAAGGCCATCATCCTGCTTCAGCGTTTCAAGTGTGCCGTCGATGGAGGCGGCGGGACCAGCCAGGAGCGCCTTGCGCCAGATCGACAGCGCGCGTCCTGTCAGGAATGCCGCGCCGACGGCGTCGGCCTCACGGGTCCCCTGCCCCAGCAGCGTAATGGCATCGCGCACCTCATGCGTGTGATCGATGCCATCCGGCCAGTCGGAGGCGGAGAGGCGCGCGAAGAGACGGTTCCAGGATGCAGCCGTCGAGAGTGGAGCGTCGGTGGGAAGTACGCCCAACCAACCCTCGGGCAGCGGGGCAAGCGGGGCGGACTCAGGACACAGCGAGGCCAGACGACGGATGCGGGTCTGCGAGATGCCGCGGACCAGGATGTCGGCGAGCGCGGCCGCCGCCTGCCCACCCCGCGTGGTCACCGTCCGGACGCCGTGGACGAAGTGCAGGTCGACGTTGGCATCGGCGCGCAGCGTCATAAAGTGGTCGTCGTAGTCCGCAGGGGACGTGGCGGCGATTGCGATGTCTTCGGGCGCGGCGCCCGACGCGAGCAAGCTGCGCGCCCAGCGCATCGCCTCCACCGCCTCATGATAGGCAGTTGCGCAACTCACAACGGACGTCGCCGGCGTCGCAGCAGGGGCACCGACGACCGACACGGCGCCATCGAGCCAATCCGGCACCGAACGGGGGCCCGCCGACCAGCGCACAGGCACATGCTGCGCCAGCAGCGCGAGCAACGGACGCCAGCACGGCGACAACTCGGTGAGACCGTCGACCTCGACAGGCCCGAGCACTGCGGGGGCGTGCGCGACGCGGACAGTAGCCGCCGCGACGATGTCCGAGGGCCGCATCAGCCCCTGGGGAAGCGCCGCGAGCACGGCAGCCTCCAATCGTGCGATCGCGTCGAGACGCGGGTGTTCCGCCGCGCGCACGGCGAGCTCGATGCCAGCACGCCAGGCCTTGTGCAGCGTGTCCGCCGCCGCCCCGACCATGCCCGGGAGCAGCTTAATGCTCTCGAGCTCACCCATCTCGGTGACCGGCAGGACCGCCTGGATGGTCTCGCGCAGGCTTTCGTCGTCGATCGGCCGGACGAAGCCACCGGCAAGTCGCACCGCCGCCTGCTCGAAAGACAGAATCTGGACGCCGTGACGACCCTCGCGCGCGGCATTGAGGCGCGCTTGGCGCATTGCAAGCCGACCGTGGACGACCAAAGTGGAACGGCTAACCATGTTCTCGGCCTCACTTTCAGGCTGCGCAGCGAGCGACGGGAATCTAGCAAGCTGCGCCGCGCCAGTGGTTTTGTAGATCACGGCAGTACATCCACGTCGAGCCACCGCGCATAGGCTCTGACGTCGATCATTGGCACGGTCGCTTTCTCTTGAAGGCGTGCGATCAGCTCGAACAGGAACGCGGTCGCCGGCTTGCCCATCGGCGTCAGCGTGCCGCATCCCTCCTCGTCACAGGAGAATATGCCGTGCGCTGCGACGCAGCCAAGGTCGAGCCGGTCGTCGACGTCGCGGACCGTCAACGTTTTCACAAGCGGGTCGCCAAGACCGGGCTTCCAATCGCTCTCCAAGGTGAGCAGACCACCGATGATGTGTTGAAGGGGCTTAGGCGGATAGACGCCTCCCGCGTGCGGGATCGGAAGGCTGGTCCGATGCAGTGCTCGGACGCTTGCCACCTTGTCACGCGCGTAGGCGACCTGCTCGGCGTTGATCGCCTGCTTGGCCTCAAACACAGCATAGACGCTCTCCGCCGGGATTACCGTCTGCCCCTGAAACTTGAAGATGAAGGGCGAGTACTGGCGGTCGAACACGACCACGTCGATCTGGTCGCTGAACGTGCCCTCGCTGTCGACGACGTGCGCTGATGCCGCCTGATAGCGCTGCGGCAGATAGGTCTGGAGCAACTCCAGCCAGACGGCCTCGCTCGCGTCGCCTTTGGTGCCCGGGTGCCCAAACGCCTTCCGGGCTCGTGCCAGCTGCTCCTGGATGTCGTCGTGCAACTCGGACAGGAGCGTCTGGATGGACCAGCCGTTGCTCATTTCGCGTCCCCCATTGCTTCATCCCGGAATGCTGGCGTGGCCTTCATTGCTTTGGCGATCTGGACCGCCCGCGGCCCCTCGACCGCCCGATCCGGATAGGCATCAAGCGCGATCGCCGGCAGCAGGCGCTGTGTGAGGTCCGAAAAGGTGAAGCCGGGTTCGCTCCGCGTCGGCCCCGTAGCGTCGACGATCGCCTGAACCTGGCCGCGGCTCACGCCGAGCGGGCTGAGCCTCAGCGACAGTACATGTGTGCGCTGCTCGTCATTCGGACGCTCGAACGTCATGATGTCCGCAGCGCGCCGCCGTACGGCAGGGTCGAGCGCGTTCAACCGGTTCGTACACATGATCACGGCGGCGGGCAGCCGCAGATTGGCTAGCCGGTCGATCCCGCGGATAAACGCGTTAACCCCGGCACGATCCTCGTGGTGCATCTGCGCGGATTCGCGCGACTGGGCCAGCGCGTCAGCCTCGTCGACCAGCAGTATGACGCCCCCCTTGGCCTTGCCTGATCCCTTCAAGCGAGTGGCCGCCTGGACCGTGTGCTCGAAGGCAGCCGCGAGCAGCTGGGTCATCTCGCCAACGCGTCCCTGTCCACGCGTGGCGAGACTCAGCGGGAACAGCGTAAGCTCAATGCCCTCCTGTCGGGCGACTGCGTCGCCGATGGTCTCCGCGAGTTCGGTTTTCCCGGACCCGACGTCGCCAGCCAAGATGACCAGCGGCGGACGACGAAGCACGACGTCGAGCAGCGGACGCGCCTCGGTGGCGTGGAAGCGTTCGGCCCACCTGTCCAATCCGTGAGGATTGACCAGCAAGCCGAGGATCTTGGCAAGGCGCGACTTCTGGTCATCGAGGCCAACGAGCCGCGCGAGCCGCTCCTGCGGATCGAAGTCGGGATAGATCTGGCGCCGCTCGAACAGTTCGTCGAGCCCGGACATCGTCTGCATCAGTAGCTCCTCACGCTGGACCGGTCGAGCGCGCGGCCGCCGGCGGAATAAGTGCGGTCAGAGTCGAGGTAGCCATCGACCGGTGGCTCCGAGCCGCTCGTGCGGAAAATCGGCAGACCGCCCTTGAAGGCGTCGCGCTCCGCCTGCGTCAGGGTAAAGAACGCGTCGCTGTAGGTCAGAAAGCTGGTGAAACTGGCCCCCGACACGTCCTTGCCCGGTCTAATCTTCCCGGGATCGTCGTCGTTGGTCGAACCGCCCGCCAGGTCGCGTGCGGCATACTTGAGCGTCGGCTCAATCCACGAGTCGTTGCGTTTGAAGCCGTAGGTCACCGTGCTGAGGTAGCCCGCCTTCATCATCGCCACGGCCTCCTCCTCATATTCGGCGATCTCGCGGTCGGAGGGCCAGCCGTAGAGGCGCTGGATGCGCTTGAGGTCGGTGGCGATCTTCGCGGCCATGTGCCGCGCATGCGTCACCGTGAAGGTGATGCTCTCGGAAATGCTGTAGCTCGACATCGCCGTCCTCAGATCTGGAAAGTGGAGCCGAAGACCTGCTGCCAGTAGCCGATGGTCAACTGCTTGGTTGGGGCTGCCAAGGCGGCGTCGATCGCGTCGCCCGCGTCGAGCGCGGCGTCGACGATTTCGTCCATGTTGGCGTTGGTGTAGAGCCGCGACACGTTGTTCACGGCGTTGACCGGATCGATGATCCGCATCGGATCGGAGAACGCGCCGATGGTTGAGAGCGGATAGTAGTCGGAGAACGCGATCCGGTCCTTCAGGCCACTGGTCGCGACGTAGGTGAAGAAGTGCTGGAGGGCCTCGGGGTAGTCGGACAAGTCGAGACCGTCGTCGCACAGCTTCGCCAGGATCAACTCGATCATGAACGACTTGAATCGGAAGCCATCCCGCTCCTGCTTCTGCCGACGCGCCCAGAACTTCACCAAGCGGACCACCTGGGCGAAGTGCTTCGCCTGCGCCTTCTTGCGCTTCGCAGCGAAGTCGAGGTGAAGCGGGATGCTGGTCTTGAGGAAGGATCCGTCGTCCTGGCTGACCAGGTTACCGAACCACTGCGGATCCCCGTCATAGAGAATCGGAACGACGTCCACGTCCAGACCGGTGCCGCGGAAAGAGACCGTTACCGAGTAGGTCTGCGGCTGCACCTGATCGGCCGCGAAGTTCGGGAATGCTTTGCGCAGCCGCTCGGCCAGATAGGTCAGCAGCTCCGATACCGAATGCGGAGCATCGGCGCCGCTGATGTAACACGCGACGTCGATGTCGTTCAGCGTGCGGAGCGCGGTGCCCTTCGCCAGGCTGCCCGACAGCATCATCTTACGCAGTGTGAAGTCGGGGTGCTCGCCGACATAGGCCTCCAGCTTCTCACGAAGGCGCCGCGCTTGGGCGCGATAATCCTGCGCCTTGTCCTGCGGCAGGTTCACGCGCTCCTCCGCGAAGGACAGGATGTCGCGGTGTCCGACGTGCTCACGGCTCATAGACGCGTCTCCTCGTCGCCCGACGACCCTTGACGCGGGCGGGTAAATAGGCGAATCGGTGGGTGACCCGCTAGGAACTATATGGGTATAGATCATATACCCGTCAAGGAACTACACCTATGTCAGGCGAAGAAAAGCGTCCGTGGACGCAGAACCGTCGATTCGAGTTCATCGAATGGAAGCTGTTCTGGGAGGGAGGGCTCAACCGGAGCGATCTCGAGACCGCCTTCGAAATCTCGACGCCGCAGGCCTCGATAGATCTTCGCCGCTACCGCGAGATCGCCGCAGACAACATCGAGTACGACGGCACTGGCCGGACGTTCCGGCCGAAACCGGAAATGAAGCCGTCGTTCCTGAAGGTGTCTGCCGACAGGTTGCTACTGCAGCTGCGCGCACTCTTCTCGGGAGCTCTTCCTAGGCGCGAGGTGTGGTTCCGCGACCTCCCGCGCACTGATATCGCCCCGGACATTGTCCGGCACGTCGATCCTGACTGCCTTCGGCGCATCCTAGACGCGATCCGAACCCGGCAGTGCGTCGAGGTACGCTACCAGTCGCTGACCAATTCGCGGACCAGGCTCATCGCACCCCACGCGCTCGCCTACGATGGCTACCGCTGGCACGTCCGCGCCTGGGCCTGCGATCGCGACGATTTCCGCGACTTCGTGCTGACACGCATCGACAAGATCAAGCCCGGCCCACCGGCCGATTTCGATCCGGCGGACGATCTCGAATGGGAGAACTTCGCCAGGCTAGACCTGCGGCCGCATCCCGGCCTGACGGAAGAGCAGAGCCTAGCGATTCAACGTGACTACGCTATGAAAGACGGAAAGCGCGAGATCGATGTTCGTCTGTCGATGGCCTATTACTTCATCATGCGAATGAATCTTGACCTCCCCGACTTGCCGCCGGCGCGAGCACAAATCTGTCTGAGCAATATCGACGAGGTGCGCCAGGCGATCGAGAACGCCAAGGCCGGATCGAAGACCCGGATTCAAGAACGCAAGGCCCGCGCCACATCAACTTGAAGATTGAGCGTACTGATTTCGATCAACATGGAACGTCTGAACGTAATCGGGGGCGATTGATCAGACCGCCGGGCTTCGCCCACGGACGAACGGCAGCTTTCAGCTTCGGAAGCAGAGCGGCTGACCGTCGGAGATGGGCGCACACGCGACATACGAGACCGGTCCAACTTCCAGGAAGGCGCTGATCAGCCTAACTAGCTCCACGGCCGTCACCGAACACGCGTATGGACACGTTGCCTGTCGGCAGTTCGATCGACCTCCTCTTTGCTGATGTTGCGGGGGGTAGCCGCCGCGTGGAAGCCCCAGCCTGCTACTGTAACCGCCCGGGGGCGCTCAGAGGCCCGGCCGCATCTCCGGGCACGCAGTGGGCGGTGCCTGCTCCGTATTCGCACCTGAACCGCCGGCCATCCACGTCAGTGGCGACCCAATACAGGATGTCGCCGCGCCAATCCTTGCCTGAGATCGTCGCGAGATCGGTCGAGCTGATGCCCAAGCTCGCTGCGGAAATATGCCGCAGCCGGTCATCGTCGGCCATCTCGCGCTTGCTAAGCGCCTCTGTTCCCGCGCCCACGCCTAGCACGCCAGCACCAGCGGCAAGACCGGCAACCAGCGGAGCTGCGCAGCCAGCCACGAGTACCGAGCCCGCCATGGCGATGAGCGTGGAGCCAAAACGCCGACAACCCCCTGCTTTCCCCATTCCCATGTTTTTCCTCCCTCTGCCTGAGGCATTCCGCGATACGGCAAAATAGGGAGTTTTGCACTATTCTATTTTTCCCTTTTATGGGCGCGCGGTCATGCCGAAGCCGCGCAAATCCGCTTTTGAGGATGGGTACATAGCGATCATCGATCGGCTGATCGCACGACGGCGCGAACTGCGCATGACTCAGGTCGATCTCGGCGAGGCGTATGGCGAGAACCAGTCGTTCATCAGCCGCGTGGAGCGGCGTCAGCGCCGCATCGACGTATGGGAGTTTGTCCAGTTCTGCCGTGTGCTCAAGGTTAATCCTGGCGACGTTCTTCGGGGCCTCGACTAGCGGGCGCTCAACGCGGATCGGCTTCCTTTGCTTGAACCACGCTGAGAATGTCGAAGTCGTCCCGCACGCCTTCGACCTCGACGCGGGAGCCGATGAGATGGCGGTATCGGCGCGGCAGCTCGAGCCGCCATTGCCCGCCGCCGTCGACGTGGAGGACCGGCAGGGTACCGCCTGGCAGGAGGCGGCCAGTCACGACGAACGCGGTCCCGCGGGTCAAGTTAGTCCTCCCGTCTGAGCGATCGGGCTACGAGCTTGGCCAGCTGATCGCGCCTCGCCTTGGCTTCATCAGGTGAGACAGCAGTGTGCTGGACCCGCACCCGGTATCCCTTCACGATCGATTCGGATGCCGGTGGAACCGGCGCCAGCGCCGCGATGAAATCCGGCAGTTCCTCCGGGGCGAGCAGCGACACCCGGTCACGCTCCTCGGGTGAAAGCGTTTCGAGGATCGCGGTCCGATACCGGCCCGATGTGGCCCGCGACTTGGCAAGGACCACCGCGACGCGTGCGAAATCCGCGTCTAGGCACTTGCGGACATTCTGCCGTTCCTGCTCGATCGGAGTGGACACGGAAACTTCGACGGCAACCGCAATTCCTTCGCGTGCAAGCAGCACATCGATCTGCCCAACGCCATCCGGAAGTGGCGCCTCAATGGTGGCGCGGAAACCCTGCTGCTCGGCAAGTTCCTTCACCAATGACTGGAGATAGCGGTGTTTGGGGCCGCCCTTGCCAAGCTCGCGATCTTCGACCGCCGCACGCCGCACCGGCTCGCGCGGGCGTACTGGCGGCCCTTCGACCTCAGGCGGTTGTGCGGGGCTCAGGGCCGCTGCGCTTGGTGCTGGCGAAGTGTTCGGAGCTTCCGCCGGCGCGAAGGGGAGTACGTCATCGAGCGTTCCGCCGTAGCGTATTCGGTTGCGCGCGATCAGCTCGTCGAAGGCGTCCTCGGAAAGCGTCGGCTGCCGCTCAAGGAAGCCAAGTGGCACATCGAGCCGCAACGCCTCGGGGGTGCGGTGTTTGAGCCAGACCGCGAACTCGGTCCGCTCGCGCCGTTTGCGCATGCCCTCAATGAACTCGACCGTCGTATGCAGTTCGCTGGCAAG
Source organism: Croceibacterium sp. (assembly GCA_036519255.1). Classification (GTDB taxonomy): domain Bacteria; phylum Pseudomonadota; class Alphaproteobacteria; order Sphingomonadales; family Sphingomonadaceae; genus Croceibacterium_A. Next base: position 1,443 of record DATDLP010000285.1, on the reverse strand, counting down.
CGCGCGTGCGTCCTTGGCGGAGACGCCGCCGGCGCACTTGCAACTGGTGTTGGAGAGGAAGGCCGCGCGCAGCCTGGGTGAAAGCTGGTCGAGCGTCTGGTGCGCCGCGGTGATGCCCACCTTGTATTTGCGGGCCTGCGACAGGATCGTCTCGATGGTGTCATCGAAATACTCCTGCGCCTCGTCGACGTAGAGCAGGGTCGGGGTGCGCTTGTGCTCGGGGATCGCAGAGCGCTCCAACGCTGCCTGCGCGATCATGGCGACGAAGAATCGGCCGAAGAGCGCGCTCCCCTCCGTCTTGAGAAGATCCTTGGCGGTGTTGATGAAGACGATCTTCCCCTCGTTCATCGCCTCGAACAGATCGAGCTTGTTCGCCCGCTGCGCGAACATGCGCTCGAAGGCAGGCGTCGAAAGCACGCCCCAGAGCCGCTTGAGAATTTGCTTCTTCGTCGCTGCGAACGAAGGGTGCGAGAACTCGGTCGCGAAGAAGTGCCGGGCTGACCCGTCAAGGTTTCCCATGTGCTCCTTGAACGGCCGGCTGTCCTCCATGAGCTGCATGAGCGTGTGGATGGTGGCGCCGGGAATCGCGAGCATGAGCCGCGCGAGGTACCGGAAGATCACGCCCTGCTTCTGTGTGAGCTCGGCGCCGAGTAACGCTCCGAAAAACGTCTCATACAGCTCGATGAGGCCGTTGAGCGCCCTTTCGCGGTCGGCCGGACGGTACTCCTCGAGCCGCTGCACGGGAGCGTCGAAGAGGTTGAGCGAAGGCGGGTACTCCACATCGGCAGGATCGATCACGACGAGCCGATCCGCGAGGCTCGACGGATCGTCGGGGTCAAAGAGGTCGAGGCGTACCAGCTTCTGGATCAGGTCGCCCTGGCTGTCGATGACGATCACCGAGCGGCCATCGTCGCGCGCGGAGGCGAAGTCAGCGTGGATCATCCGCTGCAGAAGCTGCGTCTTGCCGTGGCCGGTGCCGCCGATGACGTGGCAATGCTCAAAGCGCATCGCGTCCGGGACGCTGAAGGTGACAGGATGGTCGAACACATCCTCAAACGGCGTGCCCGAGAGATAGAGGGCGGCGAGTTCCGTGCCATTGTCGCTCTTGTGCCGGGTGGGCATGACGAGGCGATCGAACACATCGTGCGGATTGGTGCCGGGCAGAAAACCCGAAGCGATCACCAGGTTGGTGGCGAACCGCTCGCGGAGCCTCTTGAAGATGTCGTGCCGAAAAACGTCGTCATCGTAGATCGAAAGGAGCAGGCTCTCGATTGCAGCGGCGGGCTCTTCCATGAGTGAGGAGAGCGGAACCGTGAATGGCGCATCGCCGTCAGTATCGAACGCTGCCTCGGGAAGAGAGTCCACGAGCTTGCGGTATCCGCGCACGAGTTGCCGGCGGAAGACGGCCATGAGCGTGTCGTAGCCGAAGGCCCAGCGGCGTCG
>DATDLP010000284.1:0-10160 GCA_036519255.1 Croceibacterium sp. | reverse complement strand
GGTTCCTCGATCGCATCAAGGAGATCGTGGACGCCGAGGACGAAGTTTGCGTCGACGGGCTTCCCAATGATGCCTCAGGCATGCGGCGGTTGAAGGCGATGGGCTTCTCCGACAAGCGCCTCGCCACGCTGGCGGTGCGCTCGGTCGGCGTGGCCGGCGGTCTGGCGGAGACCCAGGCACGCCGCTCGGGCCTGCTGCACGACGCGCTCGTGGCGATGGCCGGCGCGACCAGCGAGGAAGAGGTCCGCGCGCTGCGCCGCAAGCTCGGCGTGCTGCCGGTGTTCAAGCGGATCGACAGCTGCGCCGCCGAGTTCGAGGCGGTCACCCCGTACATGTATTCGACCTACGAGGCGCCGAGCTTCGGCGAGCCCGAGGACGAGGCCGAGCCGAGCGACCGGCGCAAGATCGTGATCCTCGGCGGCGGGCCGAATCGGATCGGGCAGGGCATCGAGTTTGACTATTGCTGCGTCCATGCCTGCTTCGCGCTCGCCGAGGCCGGATTCGAGACGATCATGATCAACTGCAATCCCGAGACGGTTTCGACCGACTACGACACCTCGGACCGGCTGTACTTCGAGCCGCTCACGCTCGAGGACGTGCTCGAGATCTGCGACGTCGAGCGGCCGTGGGGCGTGATCGTGCAGTTCGGCGGGCAGACGCCGCTCAAGCTGGCCGACACGCTCGAGGCCGCGGGAATTCCGATCCTCGGCACCTCGCCCGACGCGATCGACCTCGCCGAAGACCGCGAACGGTTCGCCAAGCTGGTCAACAAGCTCGGCCTGCGCCAGCCGCAGAACGGCATCGCGCGCAGCCGCGACGAGGCTTTGGCGGTGGCCCACCGCATCGGGTACCCGGTGCTGCTACGGCCGAGCTACGTGCTTGGCGGTCGGGCGATGGAGATCGTCGACAGCGATGCGCAACTCGAGGCCTACATCACCACTGCGGTGCAGGTCTCGGGCGAGAGCCCGGTGCTGATCGACCAGTACCTGCGCGACGCGATCGAATGCGACGTCGACGCGCTGTGCGACGGCGAGCGCGTGGTGGTGGCCGCGGTCATGCAGCACATCGAGGAAGCCGGCGTGCACTCGGGCGACAGCGCCTGCAGCCTGCCGCCGTACAGCCTGCCGGCCGAGATCGTCGCCGAGATGGAGCGCCAGGCCGAAGTGCTGGCGATGGCGCTCGGCGTGAAGGGGCTGATGAACATCCAGTTCGCGGTCAAGGACGGGCTCGTCTATCTGATCGAGGTCAACCCGCGCGCGAGCCGCACGGTGCCGTTCGTGGCCAAGGCGATCGGGCAGCCGATCGCCAAGATCGCCGCGCGAGTCATGGCCGGCGAGAAGCTGGCCGACCTGCCGCCGATCAAGCGCGAGCTCGACTATATCGCGGTCAAGGAAGCGGTGTTCCCGTTCAGCCGCTTCCCGGGCTCCGATCCGGTATTGACACCGGAAATGAAATCCACTGGCGAAGTCATGGGAATCGACCGTGATTTCCCGACCGCCTACCTCAAGTCGCAGCTCGCCGAAGGCACCGCGCTGCCCGAGGGCGGGACGCTGTTCGTCTCGGTCAAGGACAGCGACAAGCCGCTGATCGTCGGCGCGGTCAGGGAACTGATCGAGCAGGGTTTCAAAGTCGTCGCCACCGGCGGGACCGCGCAGTACCTGACCGAGGCCGGGCTACCGATCGAGCGGGTCAACAAGGTTGCCGAGGGCCGGCGGCACATCGTCGACAAGATCGTCGACGGCGAGATCGCGCTGATCTTCAACACCACCGAGGGCTGGCAGAGCCACAAGGACAGCCAATCGATCCGCGCCTCGGCGCTGGAAAAGAAGGTGCCGTACTACACCACCGCCGCCGCCTCGGTGGCCGCCGCCCGGGCGATAACCTCGGTCAAGGCGAGCGAACTTGAAGTGCGTTCATTGCAAGACTATTATAGCTGAAAGACACTTCTCCCCCGACAATCGAGCTCCACGCTCCGCCTCTCGGGCGGGCAAGGGTTTCTTTGACGGGGCTGGCAGGACAGACAGGGACACGCATGGAACGAGTGCCGATGCTGGCGGAAGGCTACGAAAAGCTGACCGCCGACCTCCAGGTACTGCGCAAGGAGCGCCCGAAGATCGTCGACGCGATCGAGGAAGCGCGCGCGCACGGTGATCTTTCGGAGAACGCCGAGTACCACGCCGCCAAGGAGCGCCAGGGCCAGGTCGAGGCGCAGATCGCCGAGATCGAGGACCGGGTGAGCCGGGCGCAGATCATCGATCCGTCGTCGCTGTCGGGCGACAAGATCGTGTTCGGCGCGACCGTCACGGTGCTCGACGACGCGGACAAGCCGCAGCGCTACCAGATCGTCGGCCAGACCGAGGCCGATGCACGCAACGGGCGGATCTCGTACGATTCCCCGCTCGGCCGTGCGCTGATCGGCAAGACCGTCGGCGAGGAAGTCGAAGTGACCGTGCCTTCGGGCGACCGGTTCTACCTGGTCGACAAGATCGAGTTCATCTGACCGCAGACGCACCCCGGCCGGAGTTCCGATGTACCTGCCCAAGATACATGAGGAGACCCGGCTCGAGGTTCTGCATGCACTGATCCGCGCGCATTCGCTCGGCACCTGGGTCGAGGCCGGCGAGACCGAGCTCGTCGTCAATCACATCCCGTTCGTGCTCGACGAGGTCGCGGGCGAGCTGGGCGTGCTGCGCGGCCATGTCGCGCGGGCCAATCCGGTGTGGAAGGCTTCCCCCGGGGCGTTGCCGGGCGTCGTGACCTTCCGTGGACCGCAGAGCTACATCACGCCGTCGTGGTATCCGAGCAAGCACGAGCACGGCAAGGCCGTGCCGACCTGGAACTATGTCGTCGTGACGGTCCACGGGCGCGCGCGGTTCATCGACGACCCCGCCTGGCTCCACGCGCATCTGAACGCGCTGACCGACACGCACGAGGCCTCGCAAGCGCTGCCGTGGAAGGTCGGCGACGCGCCGGCCGACTTTACCGCGAAGCTGGTAGGCGCGATCGTCGGTGTGGAGATTCCGATCGCGCGGATCGAGGGCAAGTGGAAGACCAACCAGAATCGCCCCGAAGCCGACAAGCTCGGGGTGGTGGCGGGCCTGCTTGGGCGGGGTGACGATGAGTCCGCCGCTATGGCGAAATTGGTTCGGCAGCACCTGAGGCAGTAGGCAGTAGTGGGGCAGCAAGAACGGCAGGAAGCTATCCCTGCGGCCTGCCGGCCTACTCACTATTTCGGCAGGTCGGGCTCGAGCAGCCGGTGCAGGTGAACGATGACGTACTTCATCTCGGCATCGTCGACCGTGCGCTGGGCATGGGCGCGCCAGGCGTCTTCGGCCGCGGCGTAGTTCGGGAACACGCCGACGATGTCGATCTCGTCGAGGTTCTGGAACTCGACACCCTGCGGATCGGTCACGCGGCCGCCCATCACCAGGTGCAGAAGCTGCTTCGTCATGTTCTAACCTTTCGCGCCGCGAGAACCCGTTTCATCTGTTCCTTACGGAAACCGGCGGGTGCTGCAAGTGCGAGGGGTCAGTTGATGCGATCGCGCAAGGCCTTGCCGAGCCGCTTGCCGGCGTCGCGCGTGATCGTGCGCGCGGCTTCGGTCAGGTCGCCCGCGCGGTCGAGCGCCGCACGGCCGGTGCTGCGCGCGGAGCCGCCCACGCTGTCACCCAGTTCGCCAAGCCTGTGCGCGCCTTCGCGGCCGGCTTCGTTGGCGGCAGTCATCGCCTGCTGGGCATAAGCCAGCGCGAACTCGGCACCGAGGGCCGCGATCGTGCCGGCGCGCTTCGCCGCGATGCCCCCGAGCTTGCGGGTGGGCGAACGCTTGAACAGCCCGCTGACGAGGATGCCGAGCGCGACGCCGCCCGCCACGGTGGCGATCGGGTGCTCCTTGGCGAACTCGACGAACTTGTCCTTGGCCTCGATCGCCTTCTCGCCCGCGCGGTCGACGATGGTGGTGCGTCCCAGGTCGCGGTTGCGCGCATGGCCGGCTTCGATCTTCTGCTTGAGCGTCTGGCGCTTGGCATCGGTCATTGGAGGTCTCCGGTGGAATCGGTGTCGTCGGCGGAACGAGCGTCGGGCGCGCCCGGTTCCGCGTGCCCGTCGCCGTCGAGCAGGTCGGCCAGCCAGCGCAGGATCGGCTTGCGCGCGAACCACAGCACCACCGCAGCGGTGCCCGCCGCGACCCAGCCCTTGTTGTCGTCGGCGTAGTCGATTGCGTCGTCGAGCATTCCGAGCGCGGCCTCGCCGAGCCGGTCCTTGGCCCGCGCGCCGACGCCGCGCTCGTCGAGCTCGCCGCGGATTAGCGCGAGGTCGGACTTGAGCAGCTGCAGCGCGGAGTCGCGCAACGCCTTGTCCTCGGCAAACCGGCGCGCGAGGTCGCTCATGGCACCGCGTCGCGATCGCCGGCGATGGCTTGCATCAGGCTGCTCCACTTGCGCGCGGCTGCGCGTACGGCGAGCCCAGCCGCGAGCAGCAGCAGCGCGACCACCGCCGCGCTGGCACCCCATGCGGTGAGCAACGGAGTGAGCGCGATGATCGAACCGACTGTCAGCCCGATCAGCGCGAGAAAGCCGAGCAGCGCGGCGATGGCACCGTAGACCACCGTCGACTTCGCGCGGTCGGCGACGAACGCGGCGCGGGTCTTCTGAAAGCCGAGCTCGGCCTCGAGGTAGGTCTTGCCGTCGTCGATCAGCGCGTGGACGTCGTCCAACAGCGAGCGCGCCTCGGCTTCGAGGCCGCCCTCGGGCAGCGCGTCCGCGTCAGGTTCCGGCATGTCGGTATCGTCCCGCACGGGCGGGGCGATACCGGCATCGGCCGGTGGTGTCACCGACGAAAGAGGCGCGCGAGCAGGAAGCCGGCGAGCGCGGCCAGGCCGACCGCAGCGGCCGGGCTCTTGCGGACGAACTCGCGGGCGTCGTCGCCCATTTGCTCGAGGCTCTTCTGCTCGAGCGAGGCAGCGGTGCTCTGAAGGGTCCGCGAGGCACTGCGGGCGTAGTCGCCGTATTGCGTGCCGAAACGCTCGTCGAGCGAGGCGGCGTTGTCGCCCACGACCCGGCCGAGGCTCGAGATCGCCTCGGTGGCCTTGGCCTTGCCCTCGTAGGCCAGCTCGCTCGCCTTGGTCCTGGCCTCGGTGCTCCAGCCGTCGCCGCGTTCACGCGCCTGCGCGCCGTAAGCGCCGGCACGCTCGCGCGCCTCGGCACCGAGCAGCGCGGCGCCGGCGCGGGCTTCATCGAGCGCAGCGGTGAAGCGCGACTTGGCTTCCTCGCGCTTGCTCGGCGGCGCAGCCTCTGCGGCGATGTCGGTCGGGATCGCGGGCACGACGGGCGCACCGGCAGCGGTGGACTTCGCCGCGGTCTTACGCGGCCTGGTGGTCTTGGCGTCAGTCTCGGCCATGGGTTCCCTTTCCGTTTGCCCGAATTGCATCGCCCGAAGCGAGCCCGGGCCGTCCCTCGCAGGTCCCAAATCGAACGCGGCTTGCACCGCTTGGTTCCGCCGCATAGGAGGCCCCGGCACCTTCGATATCGGAGGTGTCTTACCAAATTACAACACCCGTACCGGAGCGCTGCATGACCGCGATCATCGACATCCACGGCCGTGAGATTCTCGACAGCCGGGGTAACCCGACGGTGGAAGTCGACGTGCTGCTCGAAGACGGCAGCATGGGCCGCGCGGCGGTGCCGTCGGGCGCTTCGACCGGGGCGCACGAGGCGGTCGAGCTGCGCGACGGAGACAAGGGGCGCTATCTCGGCAAAGGCGTGACCAAGGCGGTCACGGCGGTCAACGGCGAGATCGCCGAAGCGCTGGTCGGGTTCGACGCCGAGGACCAGCGCGACGTCGATCTGGCGATGCTCGCGCTCGACGGCAGCGCCAACAAGGGCCGGCTCGGCGCCAACGCGATCCTCGGGGTGAGCCTCGCGGTGGCCAAGGCCGCGGCCTTGGCGCGCGGGATGCCGCTGTGGGCTTACGTCGGCGGGGTTTCGGCGCATGTGCTGCCGGTGCCGATGATGAATATCATCAACGGCGGCGAGCACGCCGACAACCCGATCGATTTCCAGGAATTCATGGTCATGCCGGTCGGCGCGCCGACGCTGGCCGAGGCGGTGCGCTGGGGCTCGGAGATCTTCCATACGCTCAAGAAGGGCCTGCACCAGAAGGGCCTCGCCACCGCGGTCGGCGACGAGGGCGGCTTCGCGCCGAACCTCGCCAGCACGCGCGACGCGCTCGATTTCATCATGGCCTCGGTCGAGCAGGCCGGGTTCAGGCCGGGCGAGGACGTCGTGCTCGCGCTCGACTGCGCCGCGACCGAGTTCTTCAAGAACGGCAAGTACGAGATCAGCGGGGAGGGGCTGTCGCTTTCGCCGCTGCAGATGGCCGACTACCTAGCCGACCTCGCGAGCGCCTACCCGATCCGCTCGATCGAGGACGGCATGAGCGAGGACGACTTCGAGGGCTGGAAGGCCGTAACCGACGCGATCGGTAACACGGTGCAGCTTGTCGGCGACGACCTGTTCGTGACCAATCCCGAGCGCCTGCGCATGGGCATCGGCAAGGGCCTCGCCAACTCGCTGCTGGTCAAGGTCAACCAGATCGGCACGCTGACCGAGACGCTCCAGGCGGTCGATATCGCGCACCGTGCCGGTTACACCGCGGTGATGAGCCACCGCTCGGGCGAGACCGAGGACTCGACCATCGCCGACCTCGCGGTCGCCACCAACTGCGGGCAGATCAAGACCGGCTCGCTCGCGCGCTCGGACCGGCTCGCCAAGTACAACCAGCTTATCCGGATCGAAGAAGAGCTCGGCGATGCGGCGGCTTACGCGGGACGTTCGATCTTCGGCTGAGCGTTTCTCTTTCCCCGGGGCGGCACTGTTTGCTACAGTCCCGCGATGCTCGCGCTTCTCGCCCCATTGTTGTTCGCCGCACAGGCTGCCCCGGTGCAGCCGGCGCCGTGCACCGAAGCCGAGTCCGTGCGCACGACCGTGGTGGAGATCGGGCGTGATCCGGAGCGGTTCCTCGACCAATGCGTGACCGTCACGGGCGCGGTGTCCGGCATCTTCATGTTCAGCGGGCAGGAGGGGATGTACCTCGCCTACCGCTATGGCCGCGAAGGCAACCCGGACGGCGAAGCGCGGATGCACCGCATCGGCATTGATCGGCAGGACATCCGCAACCTGCGCATGACTTATCCGCAAGAGACGACCGTGACCGGGCGCGTCGATTCCTGCGAGCGCCGTGCCGAGCGGATCCGCGCGGCCGGCGGGATCCCGTTTCTCGGCGGCTACTGCCACTACGCCGACGGCCCGACGATCGTGGTCGACCGCTACAGCATTACCGAGAAGCGCTACGAGAGGATGACGGGCGAGGCGGCGCGCGCCCGCTACGGCAACCTCGCCTTGATGCCCGAGGACTGGCCCACCCGGGACCAGGCCGAAGCGGCGGTTGCCGAATTCCTGACTGCGCTCCGTGCCGGCGACCGCGCCGCAATGGCAGAGCTCCACGAGGCTCCTGACGAGCCCAACGAGCACTATGACAGCCTGCTCTACGGCCTGTTGCAGGATACCTATTCGCCGTTCCTGCAGGCGCGGAAAGGCGAAGGCGGCCAGGTCGCGTACTTCGTGCTCGCCGGGGCGGACGGAACCCTGTTTGGCCGCGAGTATGCCAAACCGACCGGCTACGCCTGCTTCTGCCGCACTGCTGACTGCACTGATCGCTGGCCGATCTCGTCTAATGACGCCAACAACGCGTGGGATCGGCCCTACGCCTGCACCCATATCGAGTTACGCGACTACCGGCCCGACCCCGTGTTCAGCACCCCGGTCGGCGACGGTTGGCTGGTCGAGCCGGCCGCCACTGCGATGCCCTGGCCGACCGGCTGACTCGCTGCGTGGTCGGCTGCGGCGGGCTCGACGAAGGACCTATCGCGCTCGACGGGCGTTCCTTGCCGCGTCCCCGGGCGCGGCTTATGCGGTTCCATCTGTAACCAAGCCGTGGCGGCAGGACCTCCGCGCTGAAGGAATCCGCATGACTCGACGCATTCTGCCCGCCCTGCTGCTGGGCGTCGCCACCCTTACCCTCGGCCCGATCGCCTGCAACCTGGCGGGCGACGAAACCGCCGCAACCACCCCCGGCACCGAGCTCGGCATCCTACGCCAATCGATGGATACCTCGGTCAAGCCGGGCGACGACTTCTACGCTTACGCCAACGGCGGGTGGATGAATGCCAACGAGATCCAGGCCGACCGCTCGAACATCGGCGGATTCTGGGTCGCCGACCAGCAGACCGAGCAGAACCTCGAGGCGCTGATCGCCGATCTCGAGAAGTCGAAGCCCGAGGCCGGCACCGACGCGGCGCGGGTCAAGGCATACTACGACGCCTTCCTCGACACTGCGGCGATCGACAAGCTCGGCCTGCAGCCGATCCAGCCCGATCTACAGCGCATCGCCGCGATCCGCGACAAGCGCGATCTGGCATGGGTGCTCGGCGGCAACCTGCGCGCCGACGTCGACCCGCTCAACGCGACCGACATGGGCACCGAGAACCTGTTCGGCGTGTTCGTCAGCCAGGCGCTCGCCGAGCGGGAAGTGCTGCCATACCTGCTGCAGGGCGGCCTCGGCATGCCCGAGCGCGAATATTATCTCTCCTCCGCCCCCGACATGCGCGAACACCAGGCGGCCTACCGCCAATACGTCGAGGACATGCTCGCCGCCGCCGGCGTGCCCGACGCGGCCGCCAAAGCCCAGCGCGTGTGGGACCTTGAGCTCAAGATCGCTCGCGCCCACGCGACGCGCGAGGAAAGCGACGACTGGTCGAAGGCCAAGGCGATCTGGACCGCGGGCCAATTCGCCGAAAAGGCGCCGGGCATCGACTGGCGGGCCTTCTTCGAAGCGGCCCAGCTCGGCGAGCAGCAGAAGTTCAACGCCTTCCACGCCGGCGCCATTCCGAAGCTTGCTGCGCTGGTCGGCTCGGAGCCGCTCGACGCGTGGAAGGACTGGCTGACCTTCCACCAGATCAACAAGAACGCCTCGGTCCTGCCGAGCAAGGTCGACGCCCTCTACTTCGCGTTCAACGGCACCCAGCTGACCGGCCAGGAGGCGAATCGCCCGCGCGCCAAGCGCGCGATCGGCGCGGTCAACGCCACCCTCGGCGACGCGCTCGGCAAGCTGTACGTCGAGCGGTACTTCCCGGCCTCGAACAAGGCCCAGATCGAGGACATGGTCGGCGAGATCAAAGCCGCGTTCGCTCGCCGGATCGAAGCGCTCGACTGGATGGCGCCGGCGACCAAGGAAGAGGCCAAGGCCAAGGCCGAAGGGATGGAAGTCGGCGTCGGCTATCCGGACACCTGGCTCGACTATTCCTCGCTCGAGATCGCGCCCGGCACCGCCTACGCCAACAAGCAGGCGGCCGAACTGCTGCGCTACCGCGAGCAGCTGGCCAAGATCGGCAAGCCGCTCGACCGCCGTGAGTGGTGGATGAACGCGCAGCTGGTCAACGCGGTCAACCTGCCGGTGCAGAACGCGATGAACTTCCCGGCGGCGATCCTGCAGCGCCCGTTCTTCGATCCGAAGGCCGATCCGGCGTTCAACTACGGCGCGATCGGCGGGGTTATCGGGCACGAGATCAGCCACAGCTTCGACGACGCCGGCGCGGCGTTCGACCGCAACGGGCTGATGCGTAACTGGTGGACCCCCGAGGACCTCGCGGTGTTCCAGCGCAACGGCAAGGCGCTCAGCGACCAGTACGACACTTACGAGGCGCTCCCGAGCCTGCACGTCAATGGCAACCTGACGCTGGGCGAGAATATCGCCGACCTCGCCGGTCTTGCCGCGGCCTACGACGCCTACCGCGCCTCGCTCGACGGCAAGGAGGCGCCGGTGATAGACGGCTTCACCGGCGACCAGCGCTTCTTCATCGCCTACGCCCAAGCCTGGGCGAGCAAGTACCGCGACGCTGCGCTGCGCCAGCGGATCGCGACGGACGGCCACGCCCCGGGGCACTTCCGCGCGCTGACCGTGCGCAACCTCGACGCGTGGTACGACGCGTTCGGCGTCAAGGAAGGCGACAAGCTGTACCTGGCTCCGGAACAGCGCGTGCGCATCTGGTGACCTGGCTCCCCTCCCGAGTGCGGGAGGGGAAGTCCTTGCCAATCCGGCATTCCCGG
>DATDLP010000283.1:0-11118 GCA_036519255.1 Croceibacterium sp. | reverse complement strand
GATCGAGCGAGCCGGAGTCGCGTACCTCGCCCACATCGATCTCGGTCAGGTCGGTCACCCCGCAGCCAAGCTCCTCGCGCACTTCGCGCTCGGCCGCGCGCCGGGGGTCCTCGTGCCGCGCCATGCCGCCACCGGGCAGCGACCAGACCGGCGGACCGTACGAGTGGCGCACCAGCAGCACTTGTCCACGATCGTCGAACACGATCACCACGACACTGTGGCGCCGCGGCCGCCGGATGCGCCACCAGAGCCGCCGCGCGCGATCCGCCACGCGATAGAGCAGCCGATGCAGCGGAGCCGGGATCAGGTAAAGCATGTCACCTTCTGCCGCGCTGCCGCGAGCAGGCGTGCGATCGGCAGATCGTTCTCTCCGCGCGCCGCCGCCTCGAACAGCGCGCGCTTCTCCGCCCCGCGGATCACGAACAGCAGGTCGTCCGAATCGAGTAGCGCCGGAAGCGTGAGGGTGATTCGGTCGAACGGCGCCTCGGGTGGCAGCGGATCGGGCGTCAGCCGGCGGATAGGCAGCGAATCGTCGGCACGCGGATCGGTGTTGGGAAACAGCGAGGCCACGTGGCCGTCGGTGCCCATGCCCAGCCAGGCGAGCGCGAAGCGCGGCGTTTGCTCCACCTGCGTGAGCGTGACCACCTTCGCGCCGAGCGGCTCGAGCAGCGCACGGATGCGCCCGGTGTTGCTGGACGGATGATCCTCGGGCACCAGCCTGTCGTCGCCGGGCCAGACCGTCACGCGCTGCCAGGCTACCCGATACGATCGCAGCGCCTCGAGAATCGGAAACGGCGTGGCGCCTCCCGGCAAGGTGATCGCAACCGGCGAATCACCACGGTCCAGTGCCGCCGCGAGGTGCGCGAAAATCCAGGTCGCGATGTCGCCATCGCCGGCGCCCTCGAGGAATTCGATCTCGGCCATGGGTACTGCCTAGCCGAGCAGTCCCCGCGCGGATAGACCGGTGACCGTGGCCGCGGCCAGTAGCGCCGCCGCGACGCCGTAGCGCAGCCAGCCGAGCGGCATCCGCGCCTCCCAGTCGGCGCCCATCGACCACGCACCGGTGTAGACCGCACCGCTGCCCAGCGCGCCGCCGGCGGCCGCCAGCCAGGGAGCGCCCGTGGCGGCGGCGAGCGCGAACACGAGAAACCCGGCCGCCGCCGTGAGTTGCGCCGCGCCGAGCACGAGCAGGACCGCTCCGAACGACCGCGTGGGCTCGGCCGGCTTGCGCCCCGGCCGCAACACCAGGAGCTCGAGTCCGGCAAGCAGCAGCGCGATCGCCACGAGCATCGCCTTGGCCTCGGGCGCCATCTCGCCCGCGATCCCCGCGCCGAGCCGCGCAGCGATCAGGCAGGCGACCACGCAGGCGAGCCAGCCGGCCACCAGCAGCACCGCTCCCCCGCCGAGCACGGCCGACAACCGCGCTACGCGCACCGCCTCGCGCCCACCCAGAGTGGCCAAGGCGGCGGCGATCAGGGCGAGAAAGAAGGAGGGCAATGCCGGCGCGAGGCGTTCAGGCGGCTGGAGCGGGTGAAGGGAATCGAACCCTCGTCGTAAGCTTGGGAAGCTTCTGCTCTGCCATTGAGCTACACCCGCATTTCAAGCGCTTCGAGACATTCTGCCTCGGGATTCCGAGGCGTCTCGGAGCTGGCGCCCGTGCGCCGGCGATCTGGCATAGTCGGTCGGAATGGTCAATTGCGCGCCGGGCATCGTCACTTGCGCGGCGCCGCAAAATCGCGGTTTTGCAGCTTGAGAACGCACTTGCGCAACCTGCGCCCTTCGGGCATTGCTTGCTGCCCCCCGAATGAATGTACCATCTGTCGGGGCGACGGATGGCCTATTTGGCAAGGCGACTTGCCTCCCGGCCATATTTTAGGGTTGACCGGTGCACTGCTGCGTGCCATGCTGCAGTTGCTAAATGGATGAAAGGAATCGGTTATGCGACTTGCTCGAGCTGTGACCATGGCCGCTGGGCTTGCCGCTGTGGCGCTTGGTTCGACGGCCAGCGCGGCCGTTCGTCCTGGTGACTCGGTGGTAGCGCCGACGTCGACTGCTTCGTCGGCGATTGCTGGCGCTCGACTGGGCAGCCCGGTGGATTCGTCTGAGGAGCTGCGCGGCGGCATTCTGGCAGTGATCGCTTTTCTGATCGCGGCCGGCCTCCTGATCCTCGTGACGGACTCCGAAAGCCCGTAGGGTTTCGCCAGGTTTCTGGCTGAGATTTGGAAATAGAACTCGCACCCTCCGGGGTGCGAGTTTTTTTGTGCCCGTTGCTCAGCCCGATTAGCCAGCGTGAGTAGCGCTCGCCAAGAGCGCGCGGGCAATCTGCCGAAGCAAAGAATCGGAGTGCCGTTCCTTCGCCTCGCTCGCGCCTGGCCGCGATTCGGCCTGAGGTCGACCAACAGGGTACTGCGCACCTTGGTTGCTCATCGAGCCCAACGGAATTGCAATCTTGGCGACCGCGATTGCAGGCAAAGACCGCAGCAACCGAATCGGCGCACGGATCCGGGCGAGGAAGACTGCCGACCACCCGTTTCAGTTTGGGACGCGTCCAACGCCCCGGAATGCTGTAGTTCATCTCCCCGCGGGTCGCGAATGTCGACACGCCTCACTGACCGAAGCGACTGGGCAATCCAAAGAGCCATCTTGCGCGAGACTCGACAAAGTTGAAGCAACAAACTGCTCAACTAAACAAATATCGGAACAAACAATCCCGCAAAAATATCGTTGATTTGAGCTATATAATTGATAAATCGGAAACTTATTTCATTTTGCACTATATTCTGCACATGACAGCGTTTGCGCTGTAGGTATTTTCATTTTTTTGGTTTCTAATATATTATTATTACGCGACCTTGTCATTCTGCTCCCCAATTCATCTATTGAGGGTTGCGCCCAACCGCGACTGTGATAATGAACTCGCGAGTAACGTGAGGGATACATGCCGAGCGCGATTGTCAGAGTGCTGGCGCAGGGTGCCTGCGCATTCTTGGTTGCCCTTCTGCTTTCTGGATGCGCGAATCGTCCGCTCAACCTCCCGGCTGGCCCGGAAGCCTACGCGATTTTTCCGCCCGGGACGGAATTACCCCCCAGGCGCGATTATCTCATCGGTCCGTCGGATCAGATCAGCGTGGCTACGTACAATGAGCCCGAGTTCTCGATGGCCGAACTCAGAGTCGACACCGCAGGGAACGTCAATCTGCCGCTCATCGGCCGCGTCAACGCCGCGGGCAAGACGACCGAAGAGCTGGGTAACGAGATCGCCACTTCGTTTCGCACCGGAGGCTATCTCCAGACGCCCAGCGTAACGGTGAACATCATCCAATCGGTTTCCCAGCAAGTGACCGTGGACGGTGAAGTGGTCCAGCCCGGGATATACAGTCTCACGGGGCCGACGACGCTCCTGGATGCGATCGCGATGTCACGCGGCACGACGCGTACGGCGCGGACAGAAGAGATTGCGGTGTTCCGGGTGATCGACGGCACGCAGAAGGCTGCCAAGTTCGATCTGGCGGCGATCCGACGCGGCGAAATGCCTGACCCCACCCTGCAAGGCGACGATGTCGTCGTCGTCGGCTTCGACAACGTCGCCGGCACCTGGCAGACGGTTCTCTCATCCGCACCGTTCTTCCTCGTGTTCCTCGAGCTCTACCAAGCCATCGACGGCAACTGAGGGGCGCTTCGCGGCGGCGGGACACCCGCCGCCGATCGCCAGGCGATCCTCGTGGCCTGCAGCGGCAACCTCGATGAGGACCGCCATCGACGATTCCGCGGCTGGGAACGCGCCGAAGACCTGCGGCACCTCTCATAACGCCGGTTTCGACCGGCCGGGTTGCCGGCGCTGCAGCAAGAGGCTCGCTGGCAGATCGCGGATGTCTCCGCCCGGCCGAGCGGCGGAGAGCGTGGATCGACGAGTGGCTACCGCACATGCGTCGCGAGCGCGGCCGGCTGGTATTCATCGACGAGACTTCGGTCGACACCAAGGATGACCCGCCCACGCAAAGCCGCCCGGACCTTCGGCGCCGTCATCGACGGGCGCGCGCCGGGCGTAGCGGATCCGCGCGGGCCGGTCTCGCGCGCGGCCTGCGCGGCTGCGTGACGCAAATCCAGGTTGCGCGCATCGAAGCTTCCCGGTGCGACGCCGGGACGAGCAGTAGCCAAGCGCGCCGCTGGACGAGGCGTCACGGGCCACCCGCGTAGCTTGCTCGGAGATCATCGCCCGCCGGTCTTGCCGCTGCCGGCATAGCGAGGCCTTCGTAACGCGGTGCAGAAGCGCGCAGGACGGCTCTTCGGCCTTCAAGCACAGAGGGGCTCGGTCACGAAAGCAGGTCTACCGACAGCTGGCTACTGCTGCCGGCCATTCGCCCCCTCACCGGTGAAGACCCAGGTCAGATCGGGCAGAGCCACCCAACCACCGACCTCCTTTGGCCCCGACGCGGAATCAGGCCGCCCGCTCGCCGAGCACACCCATCAGCTCGCCATCGAGATAGAAGCGCGCGGTCGCGGCCAAGCCCTCGTCGAGCGATATGCGCTGCTCGAACCCCGTGAGCCGCCGCAGTTTGGAGATGTCCGGCGCACGGCGCCTGACGCTGCCCGAAGGCGATGGATGCAGTACCATCTCGGCATGCAGCCCTCGCGCGGCCAGCATTCGCTGGCCGAGCTCGCGGATGGTGATCTCCTCGACGCTGCCGACGTTGACGATCTGCCCCGCGCATTCGGGCGTTTCGCCTACCGCCAGCGTCGCCCGCACTGCGTCGTCGATATAAAGGAAAGAGCGCGTATCCTCATGCCCGAACAACTCGTACCGGCCCTCGCGCATACGCTCGAAGAAATCGGGCACGACATGGCGGTCGCCCATCCGCGGGCCGTAGACGTTGTGATACCGGATGATCGACCAGGGAAAGCCGTAGCTCTTCCCCCCCTGCGCGGTGACCACCTCCCCGTGCATCTTGGATGCCGCATAGGACCACCGCGGATTCTCCACGCCGTCGATGCTGAGCACCACGTCCTCGGCGGTCGGCACCGGCCAGCCGAAGCGCGTGACCGTAGAGGCGTAGGATTCGCTGGTCCCCGCGTACACCATCCGCGTCAGCCCGATGCGCCCGAACCGCTCCACCAGCAGGATGGTCGGAAGCGTCGAGCAACGGATCACATCCATCGGCCGCTCGTAGAAATTTTGCGTCCCGTTGAGCGCCGCCATGTGAAAGACGATGTCAATATCGTCCGGCAGCCCCGCCACCGCATCCTCGCGCGTCAGGTCGGCCTCGATGAAGGTGACATTGGGCTTGTCGGCCAGCGCACGCAGGGCTTGGTCGCGTTCTCCGCGAACGAAATTGTCGACCGCGATGACGCGCGCGTCCGGCCGGTCGGCCAGCGTGCGCGCCAGGTGGAAGCCGATGAAGCCGGCGGCTCCGGTGATTAGAAAGCTGGTCATGCCGTCCCCGATTTCGATCCGTTTCCGAGATTGAGCCCGCCGAGGGCCGCATAATGGATGCCCGGCGCCAGATCCAAGCTGTCCGTCAAGCCGTGCTGGTTCCAGAAGTCGTAGATCATTCCTGGCGCCGCCATTTCGCGCGCGAGGGCGCGGAGATTCAGCTTCTCGATCTCGGGATGGTTGTTCTGGAAGATCACCAGGCCCGCGCCACGCGCAGCGTTCACCGCGGTGTCGCTGGCGGCGATTCCCAGGCTTTCGATACCAGCGGCGTCGACCATCGCGTCCCAGCCGACGATCTCCACCCCCTCCATCTCCTGCCGCAGAGCCTCGATCAGCGGCACCGCCATCGTCCCGCGCAAATCGTCGGTTTCGGGCCGGCCTTTGAACGCAAGCCCCAGTATCGCGACGCGCTTCGGCAAGTCGCCGCCCTGCGCCAGCCGCTCGCACATCTGGCGCACCGAGCGTTCGGGCAATCCTTCGTTCCACTTGCGGCCAGCCAGCGCCAGGCCAGGGCTGAAGCCGCGTCCCTCCACCCCCTCGGCCAGGATATAGGGATCCTTCTCGAGGCAAGGGCCGCCAACCGGCCCGGGCATCGGCATCGGCATCGCGCTGCGAGCATAGCCGATGTTGCCGCTGGCGATCACCTCGTGCGCCGAGATCCCGAGCGAATCGCAAATGCCCGCTATCTCGTTGGCGAAGGCGAACTGCAGATCGCGATGCGTGTTGTTGACCAGCTTCACCATCTCGGCGGTCTCGGCATTCCGGACGCGGATGATGGTCGGCGTCAGGAAGGAAAACAGCTGGGCGGCGCGAAACGTCGAGTGATCGTCGATCCCACCCACGACCTGGGGAAGCGTTGCCAGTTCGGCAAGCGCCTTGCCCTCGAGCGTGCGCTCGGGACAGAAAGCCAGGTCGAAGCGTTTGCCGGTTGCCTCGAGGACGGGGCGCACGATCTCGTTGGTCGTTCCGACCCGCACCGTGGACCGCAGGATCACCAGTGCTTCGTCGGGCATCGTCTCCGCGATCCGATCGATCACGCTGTTCAGCGCAGTGAAGCGGGTGCGCTTGTCCTCGCCCACCGGAGTGCCCACCGTCACGATGAAGACGCTCGCCGGCGGCGCTTCGTCCGCCGGTGACGCGACCGTGAACTGGCCCTTTTCCATCTGCCTGGCGAGCCGGTCGTTGAGGCCGTACTCGGTGAAGTGCGCCCGATGCTGCGACAGCGCCGACAGCACGGCGGGATTGACCTCGATGCCGTGGACGCGGAAGCCGGCCTCGGCCATGGCCACCGCGAGCGTCAGGCCGACATAACCGAGCCCCAGTATCTGCAAACTCTTGTCTTTGAAGCTAGGCGGTAGGTTCCGCATCGACGATTCCCCATTTTTTCATGAATTTGGGCCACTCGGTCAGCCTTGTCGCCGCAGCGGTTCGCGTTGCCTCCGCCAGCCGCTCGTCGGGCTAAACAAGCTGACGATAAAGCTCTGCGGTCTGTTCGCCGGTCCTCTGCCAGGTGAAGGTCTTCGCCCGTTCAAGGCCGCGCGCGCGCAGCGAGGCGGCCATCTGCGCATCCGTCGCAAGCGCCTCGATCGCGCCCGCGATCTCATCCTCGCTTTCGGCATCGACCAGGATCGCCGCATCGCCGGCCACCTCGGGCATCGAGGTGTTGCGTCCCGCGACGACCGGGCAACCCGCGGCCATCGCTTCGAGGATCGGCAATCCGAACCCTTCATAGAGCGAAGGGTAGAGATAGCCATCCGCGCGCCGCAACAACGCTCGCAGGACGGCATCTTCGACGAAGCCGGGCAAGTGCACCCGCCCCGTGTCTGCCACTTCCGCCAGCGTTTCCGTGAGCACTGCCGGATCCCAACCCAGCTTGCCGACAAGTACCAGGTGATGTGGAATTTCTGGCGCGACCTTGGCAAACGCGCGCAGCACGCGCGGCAGGTTCTTGCGCGGGTTCATGTTGCCCGAGAACAGGAAATAGGGCGTTCCGGCCGGGATGATCGCCTCCGCCGCGGCGACCGCCTCCGCCGGTGGCGGGAGGAAGAATTCCTCGCCCACCCCGTCGAGAATCGTCACCATCCGGTCCCCGAGCTTGGTCGCGAGATACCCGTCCATCGCCTCGGCGGTGGCAGTCGACGTCACGATGATCCTGTCCGCTTTCCGGGCGACCTGCTTGAGGTACTCGTGCAGCAGCCACGGATGCGACGCGGAAAAGAAGTGCGGGTGGGTCACCGGGCCGATGTCATGGAAGCTGGCGACCCACGGCTTCCGCGAGGGCGCGGCATAGTCGACGTCGATCGAATGCAGGATGTCGAAAGGAGGGAGCCAGCGCTCTACCTTGGGCGCACCCGCCAAAGTCCACGCCGGCGCGAGGAACTTCCGCCGCACCGGAAGCTGCCTGAAGCCGGAATCGGTCAGCCACTTCGGCCGATCATCGCCGAAGTCGTTCTCGGTCGAAAAGGGGATCGTCGCGATCCCCATCGTGTCGAACACCTGCTTTAGCGAATGCGAATAGCGCGCCAGCCCGAAACGCTCGCGACGGGCATACATGTCCGAATGATAAGCTATGAGCATTCTAGGTTCCCGAGAGTTTGAAATCGCGCCGCGGTGCCCCCCCAGCGGAGAAGGCGGAGGGCCGCAGCGACTGAATCGCGCAACCGGCGCACAGGCCGATAGGTAGCAAGCAGAGGATCGTGACGGTTTCGCTGATGTTGGGCATGTTGTCCGTCAGGTAGAAGACCACCACGGCCGCTATCATCGCCGCAACGCGCGCGCGTATCGCATCAGGCACAAGCTTGAGCTGATTCATCGCCTGGATATGCATCGACACGCCGGCGACCAGACCGAGAATTCCGTACTGAAAGAGGAACAGCAGGTAGCTGACCGAAGCGAAGCCGAATTCGCGGCCGTGGGTGTCGACTCCGGCGGCGACCAACTTGCCGATGTCAGGCCCCGTACCGAACAGCAGAATGCTCGGAAATTCCGAGATCGCCTCCGCCAAGCGCTCGGGACCTGCGACGTACCGCGCCACGAAGTTCGCGTCGTTCTCGATACCTCCCTCCCAACGCCCAAACCGCTCGAAGAGTGGAGTTACGTAATCGGAGGCCATGAAGGCGGCGGCCAGGAGAGGAAGCATTGTCAATGACAACAAGACAGCCCAGAACCTCTCGCGCGACCGCGTCATCAGGAAATAGACGGGCCCCATCAGCAACAGGCCGATCACGGCCTGGCGCGACACCGACGACAGCAAGGCGATCGCCGCCGCAGCGAACGTGACGAGCAGGAGTGCCCTGTTCCGGACGACGATACTGGCAGCCATTGCGCCGAGCACCGCGACGACACCCAGGATGTTGGCCGATCCATAGGGGCCGGCAGCGCGTTCTGCGGCGATTTCTGCGTAGAAGTCGGTGTTCACGAACGTTTCGTCACCGAAATCCCGAAAGAAGAACGACGCGATCTGTCCCGCATTCGCCGGCGATCCGAATTGCAGCGCGCCTATCAGTCCCATGACGATGATCGACGCAGCCAGGCCGTATCCGAGCATGGCCCGTTCGCGGACCTTGCGGGGATCGGCGAACATCATGGCCGACAAGCCGAACGCAGCCATGGCGAGCGAGGTATGAAACGCGATCCACGCGATCTGCGGATTGGGAGAGAACACGACCAGCGGCCATGCCACCCCGGAGACCGCGATCAGGGCGAAGAAGACGTAATGCCAGGGAAGGCAGTTCCATCCCCATCGCAGCGCCAGCAGATCGCGGCGATACTCGAGCAGCAGCAGCACCGAAACGATGTCGTACAGGTAGAGGGGAAAGCCGTAGTAGAGGCGCGCGGTGGGAAACACGATGAACGTGATCGGCCACATGGCGAACAGGCCGGGGCGCCCCGTCGCACGCAAGATCGCCAGTGCAAGCAAGAACAGCAGCACTTCGGGACCGTTAAGGTTCATACGCGCGCCTCCTCCGCCTGCAGGCTTAGCACCGCCGTCCGCACGAACGTATAGAGATCCTCCCACGACCGCGCCCGCGCCTGCGCGATCCGCCGCGCACGCGCAGCGGGATCCGTGTCCGCGAAGGCCCGTTCGATCGCCGCCAGGAACTGGTCATGGCCCTCGGCGAGTTCCACCATGTCGCGCAAGGGCTCGAGATTGCGCAGCGCGGTCGACACGATCGGCTTGCCGGCGGAGAGGTATTCCACGATTTTCAACGGATCGGCGCGATGCCGGACTTCCAGCGGCAGGTGCGGCTGGATGCACACGTCCAGCGCACGCAGGTATCGCGGCAGCTCGAGGTTGTGCACCGACGGAAGCCGGATCAGTCCCGGAATGCGCTCGTAGGCCGTCCGCACTTCGGGCTTGACCGGCCCGATGGAGACGACCTGTCCGGGCCAACGCGCGGCGATCTTCGTCAACAGTTCGAGGTCCATCCAATTCGCGGTCAGGCCGATGTGGCCGATGCGTGGCCGCGCCACCTGCGGCAGGGGATCCGACTCGTCCTCCGACGGGGGCGCGAAGAACCGTTCGTCGACGCCGTTGGGCACAACCTTCACGTTCGAGCTGGACGCCTCGAGCCGTTCGGCCAGCGATTTCGTCGTCGTGAAGATCAGCCCCGCCCTGCGCGCCAGCCGCGCCTCACGCGCGACGGTCAGGGCGCGCTCGCGATCCGATCGCGCGTAGTGCGGGTAATCGTCGGTAACGTCGTACACCGTAGGCCCGCGGGGCAGGCGCTCGAGCGCCTCCACGGAGATCGGCAGCCTGCACCAGTAGACCGGATCGCGCCAGCCTTCGCGCCGAAGCCAGCCCTTCACCGCTCCGGCGAACCGCCGACCGTTCACGCGCCCCACCAGCGCCGAGCGCGGCGAGCCGGGCAGATGAAGCGGCAGCGACATGACGTGCAACCCCGGCTCGACATCGCGCCGCACCGACGATCCGACGAAACCGAGGCCCTGCCTGATTCGCTGGCCAAACGAAATCGGATTCTCGACGTACAAAACCTCGGCGCCCTCGGCCGCGAAGCGGCGCGAGAAATGGTTCTGCCGCGTCCATATCCCGTCCCACGGCAGCGACTGCAGCCAGACGATCCTGAGCCCCCGCAAGCCGTCAAGCATGGCTGGCATCCAGCTCGAAGAAATAGTGATAGCTGTAGTCGGGGCAGAAATACTCATCGCGGATCGGCAGTTCCGCCGCGACCGCCCGGCGAACCTCGGCCAGCGAATGGCCCTTGGTTCCGAGCTCCCAATGGTGCTGGCCATCGAACGTCCAGTCCATCGGCCGCGTCAGCTTGCGGGAGAAGGCGAACGAGAAGCGCTTCTTGAAGAACATGCCCCGCATTTCGACCGGATAGCCCCAGTGCGGCAGCGAGACGATCACGTTGCGCCGGGCGATCCGCCCAAGTTGCGCAAGCGCGAGCCGGAAATCGCCATAGGGGATGTGTTCGAGCACCTGGAAGGCGCAGACGAGGTCGAAGGCCCCGGTGCCGGCCAGCGCCTCGGCCTGGCGCACGTCCCCGGCGATGTCGGGATTGAGCCTGGCATCGAAGTCGAAGGTGGTGACTTCGATCCCCATTCGGCGCAACATCTGCGTGGTGGCACCCGCGCCGCAGCCGATCTCGAGCACCGACTTGGGCTGATACTTCAGCACGGCGCGGAGCTGGTACCAGTAGCTCTGCCACCGCTCGCGCGTCATG
>DATDLP010000282.1:0-5273 GCA_036519255.1 Croceibacterium sp. | reverse complement strand
AAGTCGCCGGAGGGGGCGTGCCTACCAAGCCCGCTGGCGCAGCTCGTCGAAGCTGTGCCGCACCAGCAACTCGCCGTTGCGCCACACGGGCTTGAGCATGTCGCTCTCCGGCGCGACCTCGTCGCTGCGCCGCGCGACCAGCCGGCCGCCCTCCTCGACCACCGCCTGCCGCCCGGCCTTGCTCGCCTTGCCGGGATCGGTCGCGGGCTTCTTGCACACGTCGTGCCATGCGCCGTCGGCGTCGCGCATCGCGTTGGCCTTCATCGCGAAGCGCAGCGTGTCGCGATCGATCTGCTGCAGCAGCCCGCCGCCCATGCCGAAGGCGATGTTGTCGATCGCGAAGCCGTCGACCACCAGCCGCCCGACCAGCCGCTCGATGCTCGCCACGTTCATCCCGTCGCCCTGGATCACCCGGACGTGCGGGTCGAGCACGCGGAAGCCCTTCGAGTTGACCGTCCCGCCGAACGCCTCCCACAGCCGTGCGAGCGTACGCGCCGGGGTGTCCACCGGATCGCCGCTGTCGGGGCGCACCACGAGCGTGCCCTTCCGCGCCTGCACCCGGCCGCGCAGGCTGTCGCCCCAGATGCGGCCGACCGCGTTGTCGAGGTCGTAGCTGTCCGAGACCACCGCCACCAATGCGCCCTCGCCGTCGAACCGGTCGAGCATGTTGGCATAGGCGGCCTCCTCGCGCGCGCGGCCCCAGGCGGTCATCGTGCTGTGCTCGGCGGCGGGGATCGAGAAGCCGGGCATCCCGGCGCCGTAGAAGCGCCGCGCGGCGAGAATCCCCTCGAGCGTGTCGGTACCGGAGAAGTTGACCAGGTGCGCCAGCGATCCGAGACCGGCGCTCTCGCCCGAGCTGACCCCGCGCGCGCCGAAGTCGTGCAGCTTGAACGGCAGCTGCCCGGCCGGATCGTCCGAGGTGCGCTCGAGCCCGGCGGCGATCACCGTCTTGCACTTGCGGCTCAGCGTGCCGACCGTGGTCGGGTACCACACCGCGCGCAGCAGTGCGGTTTCGACGAAGGTGGTCAGCCACGGCATGCGCTCGTCGGTGTTGGCGATCTGGAACAGCGGCACCCCGGTCGGCACCATCGTCCCTTCGGGCAACGCGGTGATCTCGAGCGGCAGGAAGCCGCCGTGGTCGGCGACGATCGCCTGCCACCCGGCGCGGTTGAACGGCACCCCGTGCGCGGCGCAGATCGCCTCGGCCTCGTCGATGTCCTGCTTGGTGACGGGGGTGGCGAGGTAGTCGATGAGGTAGGGTTGCAGGCCGAGGAACAGCACTTCAGGCGCGAAGTCGTTCGGGCGGCTCTCGCCGTAGGCGCTGATCACGCGCGCTTCGGGCGGGTACTGCAGGAAGTGGCTGTGCTTGTAGCTGTCGGTCGCCAGGATCAGGTTGGTCATGCTGTGAGCTCCTCACATGTAGTTTTGCCGGGCGGGACTCCCCCGCGCGGCATCAGAGGCCGGCCATCTGCTCGATGATCGACCAGTGATCTTCGAAGAACATCCCGGGCGAGAGCTCGCCGAGACGGTACCATTGCGCGTGCGCGGCATCGTCGCCGCCCTTGACCGCGAACAGCTTGCGCCGCTCGGGCAGGCGGAACAGGAACGCGTGGGTGATGATCCGCCCGCGCAGCGAGCGGTTGGGCGCATCGAACACCCGCGTCGCGCTGTCTTCTATGAAGCTCGCGAGCATCCCCGGGGGGATCTGCCCTTTGGCGTCGGCGATCCCGGTCTCCTCGCGCAGCTCGCGCACCGCGGCGTCGCGGATGCGCTCGTTGCGGTCGACGAACCCGCCGGGCAGCGCGAGCAGCCCCTTGCCCGGCAGCTGGCCGCGCTCGACCAGCAGGATGTGGCCCGACTGGATCACCACCGCATCGGCGGTGACGAACGGTCCCTTGCCCCACTGCGCCGGGTAGGCGTCGAGATACTCGCGCTCGGCGAGCAGGTCGCGGAAGGCGCCGTCGCGGGCGAACGCCTCGAGCTGCTCGGCGACCCCTTTCGACAGGATCGAGGCGGGCACCTCGGGGATCCGCGCGAAGTAGCGCTGGCGCACGTCGGACGAGCTGAAGGTCCCGAACTGGCTCTCGAGC
The DNA here is from genome assembly GCA_036519255.1 of Croceibacterium sp. Classification (GTDB taxonomy): domain Bacteria; phylum Pseudomonadota; class Alphaproteobacteria; order Sphingomonadales; family Sphingomonadaceae; genus Croceibacterium_A. Next base: position 3,183 of record DATDLP010000282.1, on the reverse strand, counting down.
TGGATGTCGTCCCACTCGGGGAACAGCTTGAGGTAGTAGCTCGAGCGGTCCTTGCCGAAGCCGGCGAGCGACACCGAGAAATCGCGCACCCCGTTGGCGCGGAACCCGTCGGGGTTGCCTTCCTCGAGGACGATCGCGTGCACGCGGCGCTGCACTTCGGTGACCCAGGCGGTGTCCGAATAGAGGTGGTCGTCGAGCGGCTCGACGATCAGCCGGCGCTGCGCGATCTCGTACGCGAAGCTGGCGCGGAACATGTGCTCGCGCTCGGCGAAGGTGAACGGATTGCGCGGATCGCGCGCCACGCTGGCCGATCCGACGAGCACGATCAGCCTGTCCACGCGCTCGAGCGCCTGGCGGATGACGTGTTCGTGTCCGATGTGGAGCGGCTGGAAGCGTCCGATGAAGACGCCGAAATCGGCTTTGCCGGTCATGATCGAGACTCCCTCGATTGCTGTGCGAACCCGGACTCCCCGGGTTCGCGATACGCGTGCTCCTGTCGCGGGCGTCCGTCAAGCGCTTCGTCGCGAGCCGTTATGGTACCGCTAACCATCGCGCTTGACACGGGGGCCCCTGCGCACGGACAACCCGGCAAAAGGGAGGGATCGGATGAGCAAACCCACGGTGCGCGCGGCGTTCGTCGCGGTAACCACGCTGTTCTTCGCGTGGGGGTTCATCACCTCGCTGATCGACCCGCTGGTCGCCGCGGTGAAGGGCATCTTCACGCTGACCGACCTGCAGGCGCAGCTGTCGGCGTTCGCGTTCTTCATCGCCTATGGCGTGGTGTCGTTCCCCGCCGCGGTGCTGCTCGGGCGGCTGCGCGCGGTGCCGACGATCCTGCTCGCGCTCGGGATGATGGCCGCGGCGTGCCTGATCATGCTCGGCGCGGCCAATCTCGCGGTCTATTCGCTGGTGCTGCTCGGGCTGTTCGTGCTCGCGAGCGGGATCACGATCCTGCAGGTCGCGGCCAACCCGCTCGCCGCCACGCTCGGCGACCCGAAGGGCAGCCACTTCAGGCTGACGCTGTCGCAGACCTTCAACAGCTTCGGCACCTTCATCGGCCCGCTGCTCGGCGCGACGCTGTTCCTTGAGGGGGTCGAGGTCAAGGAAGGCACCGTGGTCACGCCCCAAGTGCGCGATGCCGCGCTGGCCGGGATCGACCGTGCCTATTTCTGGATCGCCGGACTGATCCTTCTGCTGCTGGCGTTCTTCTGGTTCAGCCGCCGCACGGTGGCCGCCGCAGCGCCGCCGGCGCCAGCCGGCAAGGGCATCGGCGCGCTGATCGGTGAGGCGCTCGCCTCGCGCTGGGCGCTGTTCGGCGGGGCGGCGATCTTCCTCTACGTCGGGGCCGAAGTGGCGATCGGCTCGCAGATGGCGCTGTTCCTCAATTCGGACGCGGTGTGGGGCGGATCCGATGCCGCGTTCGGCGTACCGCTGCTCGGCCATGCGATGGGCAGCGACGGGGTGGCAGGCGTAAGCCTGCAGGAGGCCGGCAAGGCGGTCGCGTTCTACTGGGGCGGGGCAATGGTCGGGCGCGCGGTCGGCTCGGCGCTGCTCGCGCGGTTCAATGCGGCGCACCTGCTCGCGCTGTTCACCGCGGTCGCCGCGGCGATGTGCCTTTACGTGGTCGCGGTCGGCGGGGTCTCGTCCGGGTTCGTCGCGCTGGCGATCGGGCTGTTCAACTCGATCATGTTCCCGGTGATCTTCACGCTGACGCTCGAGCGCTCGAGCGCGAGCAGCGAGGCGACCTCGGGCCTGCTGTGCACTGCGATCGTCGGCGGCGCGTTCGTGCCGCTGCTGGTGGGGGCGCTGTCGGACCAGGCCGGCTACGTCACCGCGCTGGTTGCGCCGGCAGCGTGCTACGCGCTGCTGTGCCTGTTCGCGCTGGCCGCCGGGCGCGCGCAGGTGATCGGCCGCGCGGAGGGGCCGACGATCCACTGAGGAGAAGAGTGGAGCGGGTAAGGGGAATCGAACCCCTCTAGCTAGCTTGGAAGGCTAGTGCATTACCACTATGCTATACCCGCGCCGGAGCGGCTCCGAGGCCGGCCGCGGCTTGCCACTTGTCAAGGCTCTGCGTCAACCGTCTGCGGAGCGCTGGCTCCACTCCGAACGCGGTTTACAAACCTGCGGACTGTGCTTGCTGCATGGTGGAGCGCGGGCGCCTGCTTCGCTAGCATCGACCGACACGCTTCGGGAGAGCCGCGCTATGCCGCTGTCTGGTCGCCATGCCCTGCTGTGGATCATGCTCTTGCTCGCGTTGTGGACCGCGCAGGATTTCCTCCTGCCGCTCGCACTCGGGGTGGTGCTCGCGGTCACGCTGTGGCCGCTCAACCGCCGCTGGGGCGGCGCCGGGGCGGGCGTGCGCGCCCGGCTGGCAGTGCCGCTGGCGATTACTCTCGCGACGAGCCTGGTGTTCGTGCTACCGCTGACGATCCTGCTGATCGAGGGCGCCTATCAAGGCCAGGTGCTGCTGCACTGGCTGGCGGAGACGCAGACCCGCAGCGTGCCGGCGCCCGCGTGGCTGCCGACACTGCCGCTGGTCGGCCACCGGCTGACCGACTTGTGGCAGGTCTACCTCGAGCGGCCCGGTGCGCTGAGCAACAGCGTCACCGGCTCGGCGCTGGCGACTGCCGGGCAATGGGCGCTGGCAATGGGCAGCGGCATCGCCAGCCGCTCGTTGCTGCTGCTGGTCGGGCTGATGGCGCTGTTCTTCATGCTGCGCGACGGTGAGATGCTGCATGCGCGCGCCATGACGCTCGCCGAGCACCAGCTCGGGCCGTTCGGCCGGCGTTTCCTCGACCAGCTCGTGCTGGCGGTGCGCGGCACGGTCGGCGGGACGATCGCGGTGGCGCTCGGCGAAGGCGTGCTGATCGGGCTCGGCTACGCGGTGACGGGCGTGCCGCACGCGTTCTTTCTCGCGCTGCTGACCGCCGCGTTCGCGCTGCTGCCGTTCGGCGCATGGGCCATGTTCAGCATCGCTTCGGCGATCCTGGCGATCAATGGCAACCCATTCGCTGCGGCCCTGCTGCTCGGCTACGGCGCGGTGATCATGTTCATCGGAGACAACTTCGTCACCCCGCTGTTGGTCGGCGCCCGGGTGCAACTGCCGCTGCTGTTCGCCTTCGTCGGCGCGTTCGGCGGGCTGGCGGCGTTCGGCATCGTCGGGATCTTCATCGGCCCGGTGAT
>DATDLP010000281.1:0-8997 GCA_036519255.1 Croceibacterium sp. | reverse complement strand
GCCGTAGGCGAGCGCCTCGGCCGTGGCCCAGTCGAAGCCTTCGCCGGTCTCGAACATCTGCCGCCGCCCGTCGATCACGCGGCCGAGCGTCTTGTGGATCGTCAGGTCCTCGGGGACCGTGGTCAGCGTGCGGCCGAGGCTCTCGAACAGCTTGCGGTCGATCGCGGTCGCGATATTGCGACGCGCGGTCTCCGGGTCGGCCGGCTTGTTGAGCCCGCTCCAGCGCCCGCCGAACCAGTCGGCTTCGTTGGGCTTGTAGCTCTTGCCCGCCTCGAACTCGCCTTCGAGCAGCGCATCGAATTCGTAGCGCATGTGCGGCAGCGTCTCCGCGTCGATCACGCCTTCTTCGATCAGCCGCTCGGCGTAGATCTCGCTGACGCGGGGATGCTGGCGGATGCGGGCGTACATCAGCGGCTGGGTGAAGCTCGGCTCGTCGCCTTCGTTGTGGCCGAAGCGGCGGTAGCACCACATGTCGATGACGATGTCGTTGCCGAACTTCTGGCGGTACTCGATCGCCAGCTTGCAGGCGAAGGTCACTGCCTCGGGATCGTCGCCGTTGACGTGCAGGATCGGCACCTGGATGCCCTTGGCGACGTCCGACGGGTAGGGCGAGCTGCGCGCGAACTTCGGGCTGGTGGTGAAGCCGATCTGGTTGTTGATGATGAAGTGCAGGCAGCCGCCGGTGCTGTAACCGCGCACGCCGGAGAGCGCGAAGCACTCCCACACGATGCCCTGGCCGGCGAAGGCCGCGTCGCCGTGGATCAGCACCGGCAGGACCTGCTCGTGCTTGACGAGGTCGTCGCGGATCGCCTGCTGCGCGCGGGTCTTGCCGAGCACGACCGGGTCCACGGTTTCGAGGTGCGAGGGGTTGGGGACCAGGCTCATGTGCACCTTGATCCCGTCGAACTCGCGGTCGGTGCTGGTGCCGAGGTGATACTTCACGTCGCCCGATCCGCCGACGTCGTCGGGGTTGGCGCTGCCGCCGGAGAACTCGTGGAAGATCACGCGGTAGGGCTTGGCCATCACGTTCGCGAGCACGTTGAGGCGGCCGCGGTGGGCCATGCCGTAAATGATCTCGCGCACGCCGAGCGAGCCGCCGTACTTGATCACCGCCTCGAGCGCAGGGATCATCGCTTCCCCGCCGTCGAGCCCGAAGCGCTGGGTGCCGACGTACTTCTTGCCGAGGAACGCCTCGTATTCCTCGCCGCGGATGACCGCGCCGAGGATCGCCTTCTTGCCCTCGGGGGTGAAGGTGATGACCTTGTCGGGGCCCTCGATGCGGTCCTGCAGGAAGCGCCGCTCGTCGACGTCGGCGAGGTGCATATACTCGAGCCCGACGCGTCCGCAGTAGTTCCTGCGCAGCGTGTCGACCAGCTGGCGCACCGTGCCCCACTCGAGGCCGAGCGTGCCGCCGAGGTACACCGGGCGATCGAGCGCCTCGCCCGAGAACCCATGGTACTCGGGGGTAAGGTCGTCGGGCAACTCGTGCTTGGTCAGCCCGAGCGGATCGAGGTCGGCCGCGAGGTGCCCGCGCACGCGGTAGGTCCGCACGAGCATCATCGCGCGGATCGATTCCGCGGCGGCGCGCTCGAGCGCGCCGTCGTCGACCCGCCGGCCCGCCTTGGCGCTGGCTTGCTCGATCGCGAGCTTCATCGCGGTCGGATCGAGCGCGTCGGTCAGGTCGCCGCCGCCGTCGGCCGGCGGCCAGCGCTTGCTGGCCCAGCTCGGGCCCGGCTGCGGCCCGTCCTGCGGACCGAGCTCGGGAAGGACTGTCTGTGCTTCGTTACCCATGGCGATTTCCCCGCGTCAGGCGAGTTCTTTGAGCAGTGCGTCGAGCGTCGTGCCGAGCTCGCTCGGGCTCGCGGCGACGCGGATGCCCGCGGCTTCCATCGCCGCGATCTTGTCCTCGGCGCCACCCTGGCCGCCCGAGACGATCGCCCCGGCGTGGCCCATGCGGCGGCCCGGGGGGGCGGTGCGCCCGGCGATGAACCCGACCATCGGCTTCCTGCGCCCGCGCCTGGCCTCGTCGGCAAGGAACTGCGCGGCCTCCTCTTCGGCTGAGCCGCCGATCTCGCCGATCATGATAATCGACTGCGTGGCGTCGTCGGCCAGGAACAGCTCGAGCACGTCGATGAAGTTGGTGCCGTTGACCGGGTCGCCGCCGATGCCGACCGCGGTCGTCTGGCCAAGCCCGATATTGGTCGTCTGGAACACCGCCTCATACGTGAGCGTGCCCGAGCGCGAGACAACCCCGACCGATCCCTGCTTGAAGATCGATCCCGGCATGATGCCGATCTTGCATTCGTTCGGCGTCAGCACGCCAGGGCAGTTGGGCCCGATCAGCCGCGACTTCGAGCCGGACAGCGCGCGCTTGACCCGCACCATGTCGAGCACCGGCACGCCCTCGGTGATCGCGACGATCAGCTCGACCTCGGCGTCGATCGCTTCGAGGATCGAATCCGCCGCGAATGGCGGCGGCACGTAGATCACCGAGGCTGTCGCCCCGGTCGCCTGCTTCGCCTCGAGCACGGTGTCGTACACCGGCAGCCCGATGTGCGTCTGCCCGCCTTTGCCCGGCGTCACGCCCGCGACCATCTGCGTGCCGTAGGCGAGCGCCTGTTCGGTGTGGAACGTGCCGGTGTCGCCGGTCATGCCCTGGGTGATGACCTTGGTATTGCGGTCGACGAGGATCGACATTGTTCTGGGCCTTCCTAATTCGAATTTGGCTGTGTCACGGCACGAACTCGATCGCGGTCGCGACCAGCCCGATCCCGCGCAAATCGATCCCGGGCAGCGGCTGCGCGCCGGCCGGAACGAAATACGCTTCCATCTCCATGTGCCCCGGCTTGAGCCCGGGGTTGAACGTCGCCTTGGTGCTGCCGCCAGGCAGCTCCTGGCGGTCGTTGGGCGCGCGCACGGCCCACTGCTCGAGCTCCTCGGCGGTGAGCCCGCGCGGCGCGTCGAAATCGAACAGCCGGCACCCGCGGGTGGCGATGTCGCCGAGCATCAGGCCCGAGATCGCGAGATAAAGCGTGCGTTCGGCCACGACCTTGCGGAACTCGCCGCTGCCGAGCCTTTGCGGTGCCTCGCCGCCCTCTTCCTCGACGCTGGCGGCGAGCGCTTCCTCGCCCTGGCGCACGAGCGTGTTGATCGGGGTGTCGGCATCCGCGGCGAGCCGCTCCCACCCCGACGCCTCGGCGCTGGCGAGATTGACCGCGGTGTCCTCGACCCCCGAGCACGCCGTGGCGAACGCTGCGAGCACCGCGCCGGCGGGATAGTCCCCGTCCTGCGCCTGAGCGCTGCAGGGCAGGGCGACGAGAGCCAGCATGAGGGGGGCCGATCCGCGCATATCAGCCGAGGGGGAGCCCGTGCCCGGTTCGGGCCTGGCGCAACGCCCGAACCGCACAACTGACGAGCACTACGGCGGTAAGGCTAGTCAGTGCTCCCCAAAGGAAATTGAGAGCATAGATTTGATCGGGAAGAGGAAGGCTCGCAATCTGGCGCATCACGATCCACCAATGTGCCGCGAGAATGGCATAGGCGGCGATCGTCGCCGCCAGCAGCCACTTCCAGTTGAACTTCCAGGCAATCACGAGAAAGCCGAGCAGTCCGATCGAAACGATCGGTGGTCCCATTGCGGCGAACAGAAGGACCACTTCCAGGATTTCAGTCAGGAAGTGGCCCGGGTCCATCGGCTCAGCCCAGGCTGCTGTCGATGCCCTTGCACGCCACGAGCAGTTCCCTGACCGCCGCGACCGACACGTCGAAGTTGGCCTTGGCCTCGCCGTCGAGCGCGATCTCGATCACTTCCTCTGCGCCGCCGGCGCCGATCACCACCGGCACGCCGACGTAGAGCCCGTCGAGCCCGTACTGGCCGTCGACGTGGACCGCGCAGGGCAGGATGCGCTTCTGGTCGCCGAGGTAGGCTTCGGCCATCGCGATCGCGCTCGTCGCGGGCGCGTAGTAGGCCGAGCCGGTCTTGAGCAGGCCGACGATCTCGCCGCCGCCCGAGCGCGTGCGCTGGACGATCGCGTCGATCGCCTCCTTGCTCGACTTGCCCATCTTGACCAGGTCATCGACTGGAATGCCCGAAACCGTGGTGTAGCTGGTCACCGGAACCATCGTGTCGCCGTGGCCGCCGAGCACGAACGCGTTGACGTCCTTGACCGAGACGCCGAACTCCCACGCGAGGAAGGTGGCGAAGCGCGCGGAATCGAGCACGCCGGCCATGCCGACCACCTTGTTGTGCGGCAGGCCCGAGAACTCGCGCAGCGCCCACACCATCGCGTCGAGCGGGTTGGTGATGCAGATCACGAACGCGTCGGGCGCATGCGCCTTGATGCCCTCGCCGACCGACTTCATGACGCCGAGGTTGATCGCGAGCAGGTCGTCGCGGCTCATCCCTGGTGTGCGCGGGCGGCCGGCGGTGACGATGACCACGTCGGCGCCGGCGATGTCGGCATAGTCGTTGGTGCCGGTGATCTTCGCGTCGAAGCCCTCGACCGGGCCGCACTGGCTGAGGTCGAGCGCCTTGCCCTGCGGAATGCCCTCGGCGATGTCGAACAGGACGATGTCGCCGAGTTCCTTCTTCGCCGCGAGGTGGGCGAGAGTGCCGCCGATCATACCGGCGCCGACGAGCGCGATCTTCTTGCGAGCCATGGGGTCTGCCGTGTCCTTCGAGCTGCGCGGGCGCAATCAAACGGCAATCCGGCGCCACCCCGCATCCCGCAAAGGGTGGGCGCCTGCGGTGATGCGGCTCGCCCTAGGCGCGGGGGATGCCTATTGCAACCGCGAAAAGCCCGGATTTCTCGCGTTTCTTTGCTATCAGTTCGCAATAGCGATAATGCATCTTGGCGTGCTTGCGCGCGGGTTCGTGTGAGTGGGTTCAAGGTGTCAGAGGCAGCCAGAGACCCGATCCCGGCATGCCCGCGCGCGGAGCGCTTCAATGGCCTCACGCGAAGCCGCGAAGAAGTCGGATCCGCGGCGAAGCCGCCTTCTTCGATCGGTCAGCGGGTGAAAGCGGCTTCGCTGCTGGCGCTACCCCTTCGCGCCTTCGCGTCTTCGCGTCTTCGCGTGAGAAATTCGTCATCGCCCATCGAACTTGCCCGGACGTCTCCTTCACTTCACGCGCCTCGTCCCCCGCGAAAGCGGGGCCCGCTTCTTCGGTGCGTCGTGCAAGAAACCGCTGTCCTACACATACCTGTTCGTGCTTTGATCCACTTGGGCGAGTCGCACGACCCGCCCATGCTCGATCACACGCCCGCCGGCGCGCACGAAGCGTTTCGCAGGCCTGGCCGTTGCGGAAGCGGCGTAGCCGCGTTCCGCTCTCGAGCGACGCGTTCCGCCGTATGCGGGCGGGGCAGCCGACGCCCCTGCAACCCTCCCGCGCAGCCCAAAAGGTGTCAGGTGTGACCCTTTTCGAAACTACAGACTGCAACCTGTGATCTTTCGGAGGCAAGCCATGGAAACTATTCGGAAAAAACCGAAAATCCAGGGTCACAGGGTGTGACTTGCGTGACCCTCCGGCGCCGGACTGCGCCGTCGGACGCTTCAGCCCGCGAGCCGCGTCCGCGTGTCGCTGCTTTCGCGTTCCTGCGACAACAGCATCGCCGCGAGGTAGTCGGGCACAGCGCGGCTGAAGTAGTAGCCCTGCCCGAGCGTGCAGCCGGCGGACCGCACGGCGGAGACCTGCTCGATCGTCTCGAGCCCCTCGGCGACGATGTCCATGCCGAGCGTCGCGCCCATCTCGGCCACCGCGCGGATGATCGCGTCGCTCTTCTTGCCGATGTTGGGGCCCGAGACGAAGCTGCGATCGACCTTGATCTTCTTGAACGGGAACTTGTTGATGTAGCCGAGCGACGAGTAGCCGGTGCCGAAGTCGTCGAGCGCGAAGCGTACGCCCTCGGCGGCGAGCCCGTCGATGAACCGCGCGGTGTTGTCGTCGTCGTCGAGGAACAGGCTCTCGGTCACCTCGAGCTCGAGCCGGTGCGGATCGAGCCCTGCCTCCTTGAGCGCGTTGAGGATGCCGAGCGCGGCGCCCGGGGCGCGGATCTGCACCGGCGAGAGGTTGACCGCCACGGTCACGTCCTCGGGCCAGCCGGCGCAGGCCTTGGCCGCCTGCGCGGTGATCCAGTTGCCGAGCGTGATGATCACCCCGGTCTCCTCGGCCACCGGGATGAACTCGTCGGGCCGCAGCTCGCCCTTCTCGGGGTGGAACCAGCGCACCAACGCCTCGAACGTGCGGATCTTGCCGGTCTCGAGATCGACGATCGGCTGGAAGAAGATCGACAGCTCGTCGCGCTGAAGCGCCGCGCGCAGCTCGGACTCGATCTGCTTCTTGCGCACGAGGTCGCGGGTCATCGCGGTGTCGAAGAACTGCACCTGGTTCCGGCCGCCGATCTTGGCGTGGTACAGCGCGAGGTCGGCACCCTGCATCAGCGTGTCGATATCGTGCCCGTCGTCGGGCAGCAGCGCCACACCCATCGAGGCCGCAGTGTCGATCCGCTGGCTGTCGATCCGCGTCGGCCGGCGGATCGCGTCGATCAGCCCGCGCGCGAGCTGTTCGCTTTCGCCGCGATCGCGCACTGCAACCACCACGATGAACTCGTCGCCGCCGAAGCGGGCGAGGCTCGCGCCCTCGGGCGCAATCATGCGCAGCCGGTTGCCGACTTCGGCCAGCACCTTGTCGCCGATCGGGTGGCCGAGCGTGTCGTTGATTTCCTTGAACCGGTCGAGATCGAGCCAGAACATCGCCAGCTTGCTGCCCTGCGGCAGCGCCGCCAGCATCTCGGCCACCTCGTGGTTGAGGCCGGCGCGGTTGGCCAGCCCGGTGACGACGTCGGTGCGGGCGAGAATCTGCATCTTCTCCGCGAGGCGGCTGCTGGTCTCCGCCGCGTCGATCGAGGCGCGCATGACCTGGAAAAGCCCCGCCGTGATCGACATCATCGCTGGCAGCAGCAGGAAAAGCGTTGCACCGAGAATCCAGTAGGCCGGCTCGTGCGACACTGCGCAAGCCGCGATCACCGGTGCGATGGAGAGAAACAGCTGGCCCAGTGCGATCGGCGGGCGCGCCGCGTTGCGCGAGGCGACCGCGACGCCGTAACCGATGGCGTTGCCCACGGCGAGCGTCTGCGAGCTCGTCGCGTGGTCGAAGCTCAGTGTCTGGGCGGCCAGGATGCCGCACATCGCAGCGTAGCTGAACGCACCGAACTCGTAGAGCAGTTCGAGCGCCCGCGTGTTGAAGTCCTTCAGCCGCGGTATCACGGAAGCCATGACCATGCGCAGCACTGCGATGAGCGTGAGAACCGAGGCCGAGATGACCAGTCCCGGATCGTCGCCCGGCGCGGCGACACCCCACGCCGTGACGACCCCCGCGATCGCCGCGAACAGCAGGCTGCTTGGTCGCGCATACAACTGCTCGACCAGTATGTGCCGGACGCGGTCGTCCGTTCCGCTGCTCGGGAACAGCGCCCGCACGCGGCGGTAAAGGCGACGGAAACGCGTAATCGTCTGGCTCCTGGCTTGCAGGTTGCCGTACCGAATTAGCGTCACCGAAGGGTTAACCGCCGGTGGGGGGTGCTACGGGCGGAGCGCGGATTTCCGTCCCGTCGCGGGGCAGTATCGGCGGCGGGCCTGGAACCCCTCCGGCCTAGGTTGCTCCATGGTAAACACTTCGTTAAGATCGCAACCGCAACAGCATAACGCTAAATGTCTTCGGTTCGCGCGAGAAAAAATGTCCACCTTTACGGTCGCACCGCCCATCAATACGGAATCCAGCGCGCGGCGTGCCCCTACGCGCGCCGAGCTGCACGCGCGCATCGCGCCGTTCACCAGAAGCAGCTTCGCTCGAGGGGGGCTGTCGTTCGTCCTCGACGTCGCGCTCTTCACGGCAGGCATCGCGGCAGTTCTCCTGCTCGATAACCTCGCCGCAAAGCTTCTCGGCGGGCTGCTCGCGGGGTTGAGCCTGGTCAACCTCGGCGCGCTCGCGCACGAGGCCGCGCACGGCGCGCTGGTGCCGTCGAAGCGCGCCAACAAGGTGCTCGGCGTCGCCGCGATGACGATGGTCCTGTTCAACTACCGGCTGTGGATCTACGACCACCACGTCCTCCACCACGCCGGCACCAACGTGAAGGGACACAACTCCTTCTCTCCGCTTTCACCGGACGAGTACGCCAGCCTCTCCCCGCTGCGGCGCGCGCTCTACCGAGCCTACCGCTCCGAGTGGTTGGCCGGCGTGTTCCTGTACTACCTGTTCGAGCGTTGGCCCGGTGTGCACCTCTATCCCGGCGCGTGGCTGCCCGCGCGGTTCCACGCTTCGGCTTGGCGCTACACCGCCTTGCAGGGCGCGTTCGGCGCCGCGTTGCTCGCGGTGCTGATCGGGGGCTCGCTCGCCACCGGCGGCAGCGTGGCGCTCGCGCTGCTTTGCGGCTTCGCGCTGCCGTACACGATCTGGCTGACAGTCTTCTCGATGACCGTCGGGCTCCAGCACACCCATCCGCGGCTGCCGTGGTACCGCCGCAGGTCCGAGATGGCGGCGTCGCCTGCCGAGCTGTCGGTCCAACTGCTCGTTCCCGGCTGGTTCAACTTCCTCACGCACTACGCGCTCGAGCATCCCGTCCACCACGTCTCGGCGATGATCCCGCATTACCACCTCAGGAACGCGCAGGCGGAGCTTGGCGCAGTGGCCACGCCGCCGGTGATCGCGATGCCGTTCACCGTCGGCGAGATGCGAGGGGTGTTCAGGCGCTGCAAGCTGTTCCACTATGAACGGCAGGTCTGGGTCGATTTCCAGGGGCGGGTGACCGCGGTTCCCGATGCCGCTTTTCGCCGCCCCGCGGCGGCCGAAGGCCTGCCTTACAGCGCGGAGCCGGATTCGCCGGGTGTGTTCTTCCCGTCCGATCGCGCCTCGTCACCCGAACCGACCGTCACAGCGCGTCGCGAAGACGCGTGAGCCAGGGACTCTAGCTTCCGCCGGCGCCGCGGACCTCGACCTCTGCC
>DATDLP010000280.1:0-5240 GCA_036519255.1 Croceibacterium sp. | reverse complement strand
CTCGATGTACCCGCGCAGGTTGTGCCCGACGAGGTTGTTGACCCCGTCGTCCTCGAGCTCGACCAGCACGCCATCCCGCGAGGCGGTGTGGGCGACGATGTCGGCGATGCCGCGCTTGATCGTCTGCGGGGTGATGCCGTGTTCTTCGTTGTACTCGCGCTGCTTCTCGCGGCGGCGATCGGTCTCGGCCATCGCGCGTTCCATGCTGCCGGTGATCCGGTCGGCGTAGAGGATCACGCGGCCCTCCACGTTGCGCGCGGCGCGGCCGATGGTCTGGATGAGCGAGGTCTCCGAGCGCAGGAAGCCTTCCTTGTCGGCGTCGAGGATGCACACGAGGCCGCATTCGGGGATGTCGAGCCCCTCGCGCAGCAGGTTGATGCCGACGAGCACGTCGTAGACCCCGAGCCGCAAGTCGCGGATCAGCTCGATGCGCTCGAGCGTCTCCACGTCGGAGTGCATGTAGCGTACGCGCAGGCCTGCCTCGTGCATGAACTCAGTCAGGTCCTCGGCCATGCGCTTGGTCAGCGTGGTGACCAGCGTGCGGAAGCCAAGCTGCGCGGTCTTGCGGCACTCGACGATGCAGTCCTGCACCTGGTCCTCGACCGGCTTGATCTCGACCGGCGGGTCGATCAGCCCGGTCGGACGGATCACCTGTTCGGCGAACACGCCGCCCGACTGCTCCATCTCCCACGAGCCGGGGGTCGCCGACACTGCGAAAGTCTGCGGGCGCATCGCGTCCCACTCGTTGAAGCGCAGCGGGCGGTTGTCGATGCAGCTCGGCAGGCGGAAGCCGTACTCGGCGAGCGTGATCTTGCGGCGGTGGTCGCCGCGCGCCATCGCGCCGATCTGCGGCACCGTCTGGTGGCTTTCGTCGACGAACAGCAGGGCATTCTCGGGCAGGTATTCGAACAGCGTCGGCGGGGGCTCGCCGGGCAGGCGGCCGGTGAGGAAGCGGCTGTAGTTCTCGATCCCCGCGCAGCTGCCCGTGGCGGCGATCATCTCTAGGTCGAAATTGGTCCGCTGCTCGAGCCGCTGGTGCTCGAGCAGCTTGCCTTCGGCCTCGAGCTCCTTGAGCCGCTCGGCGAGCTCGAAGCGGATCGCCTCCGCTGCCTGCTTCATCGTCGGCCCCGGGGTGACGTAGTGCGAGTTGGCATAGACCCGCACGCTGTCCAGGCTCGCGCCCTTCTGCCCTGTCAGCGGGTCGAACTCGCTGATCGACTCGATCTCGTCGCCGAAGAAGCTGACCCGCCAGGCCATGTCCTCGTAATGGCTCGGAAAGATCTCCAGGCTGTCGCCGCGCACGCGGAAATTGCCGCGCGCGAAGCCCGCGTCGTTGCGCTTGTACTGCAGCGCGACGAGCTTGCGGATGATCTCGCGCTGGTCGACGCTCGCGCCGGTCTTGAGGTCGAAGATCATCGCCGAGTACGTCTCGACCGAGCCGATACCGTAGAGGCACGAGACCGAGGCCACAATGATCACGTCGTCGCGTTCAAGCAGCGCGCGGGTCGCCGAGTGGCGCATCCGGTCGATTGCCTCGTTCACCGAGCTTTCCTTCTCGATGTAGGTGTCCGACCGCGGCACGTAGGCTTCGGGCTGGTAGTAGTCGTAGTACGAGACGAAATACTCGACCGCGTTCTCGGGGAAGAAGCTCTTGAACTCGCCGTAGAGCTGCGCGGCGAGGATCTTGTTCGGTGCGAGCACCAGCGCGGGGCGCTGCAGGTGCTCGATCACCTTGGCCATCGTGAAGGTCTTGCCGCTGCCGGTGACACCGAGCAGCACCTGCGTCTTCTCACCGTCCTCGGCCGCCGCGACGAGCTCGGCGATCGCGCCGGGCTGATCGCCGCTCGGCTGATAGTCCGAGACGAGCTTGAACGGCTTGCCGCCGAGCGCCTTGTCGGGGCGCAAAGGCTTGTGCGGCTTGAACGTCCCGGAGGTGTCGGGTTCCTCCAGGCCTCTGCGGATGACGAGTTCGGCCATGTGTACGAATATGGAACGCCGGGCGCGCCATCGCAATCGTTGGCAGCGCGGTTTGCGACTGTTAGCCTGTCGCCATGCCGCGGCTCCGGCCGCTTCGAAGACAGAGGGGATATTCGATGCGCTTGATCCACACCCTGCCGCTCGCCGCGGCGATCCTGCTGGCAGGCTGCGGCGGCGATGCCGACACCAACGAGGACGGCGCGATCAGCGACGAGGAGGTCACCGCCGAGGCGGCCGATCTCGTGCAGCCGCGGCCGGGCCAGTATAGCACCAAGCTCGAGCTGATCGAGTTCGATGCGCCAGGCCTGCCCGATGGGGCCAAGCAGCAGATGCAGCAGGTGTTCGCCAGCGGGCTCGCGGAGGGGAACACCTTCTGCATGACCCCGGCCGATGTCGCCAACAACGGGCCCGAGCAGATGGTCAAGAACCTGGCTGAGGCCGATTGCACGATGAATTCGTTCAATGTCTCGGGCAACACCATCGCGGCCAATATGCAGTGCCCGAGCGAGGCCGGCGGCAGCCGCAAGGTCACGATGAATGGCCAGATGACCGCCGAGAGCTCGACCATGACGATGGAGATGCAGCAGGAGATTCCCAGCATGGGCGCGACCACCATGAAGGTGAAGGTCACCTCGCAGCGCGTGGGCGACTGCTCCGCGTGACACCGCGCATGGGCTTCGCCCGGCTCGCGCCGCTCGCGCTTGCGGCGCTGCCGGGCGCAGCCGTCAGCCAGGTATCGGGCGATCATCCGCCTCGTGCCGGCCAGTACCGAACTGCGCTCGATCTGGTGCTGTTCGAAGTGCCCGGCGTGTCCGAGGACCAGTTGGCCCCGGCGCGCGCGGAGTTCCTCGAGGAACTGGCGTCGGGCAACGATTTTTGCCTGGCGCCTGACGCGGCAAGCGACGCCATGCGGCGGAAAATGCTCGAGAATCTTGCCGAGGGCGATTGCAGCTTCGGTCGATTCCAATCGACCGGAGCCACCGTCTCGGCGACGTTATCGTGCACGCGCGAGGCCACCGACCGCGGCCGGGTGACGATCGACGGGCGTATCTGGGTCGAGAACGCCGACCTGAACATGAACCTCGAGCAGGATTTCGCCGGCCTGGGCCCGACGCGGATCGTGGTGCGTGCGCGATCCGCACGCGTGGGTGATTGCTGAAGGCCGGAAACCCTGGCCCGCGATTTCGTTCATCGCGGAACAAGTCAGGTCGGTTACAGTAGGCCGATGAGACACAGCGCGATTCCTGCCGGCACGGACCCATCATGGCCGGCCCGCGACGCGATCATGCGGCGCGTCGAGCTGCTGCGCCGTAGCCCGCCGGCGGACGCGCGCGGTCCGAGCCCGAAGTTGCTGCTCGGCGAGCCGCTCGCCTTCATGGACCTGCTGACCCGCCCGTTCCGCAGCGTGCCGAACCTGCCGCGTAGCACTCACCCGCGGGTGGTCATGCTGCTGCCCGGCTTCGGCACCCATCCGCTACGCATGCGCTACATGGCGCGCCAGCTCGAGCGCGCCGGGCATAAGGTCAAGCGCTGGGGGCTGGGGTTCAACCTCGGGCCGACCGAAGAGAACTTCGCGCTGCTCGAGGCGCGCGTGCAGCAGATCGGCGAGCGCTACGGACAGCCGGTCGTGCTCGTCGGCTGGAGCCTCGGCGGGATTTTCGCGCGGGAGCTGGCCAAGCGCCATCCGGAACTCGTCGGCAAGGTTATTACGATGGGCACGCCGTTCTCGGGCTCGCCTTACGCCAACAACGCCTGGCGGCTGTACCAGCTGGTCACCGGGCATTCGGTCGAGCAGCCGCCGGTCGAGGCGCAGATCGCGCTCAAGCCGCCGGTCGAGACGGTGGCACTGTGGAGCCCGCGCGACGGGGTGATCGCGCCGCGCAGCGCTTGCGGCCTGCCGGGCGAGCGCGATCGCGCGGTGGCGCTGCGCTGCTCGCACATCGGCTTCGCCGCCTCCGACGAGGCGATCGCGGCGGTCGCGCGCGAACTCGAGTTGCATTGAGCTTTCCTTCCGCTCGCGGGAGGCGCCATCCGACTGGTACGACCCAGCTCCCCGCGCGACCGGCAGGAGAGTAACCTCCGCAATGCAGGCACTTGCGCTCGGCTGGAACCGTGCCATTGTGCAGTGCATCAAGAAGGGGACCATGACCGCGCTGAATCCGGCCCAGTTCGACGAGATGCACGCACCCGACGGTACGGTGCGCGATGCCTACACCGACTATCAGCGCTGGCTGTCGGAGCAGGACGCATCCTGGATGCGGCGCAAGGGCGCCGAGGCGGAGAGCTTCTTCCGCCGCACCGGCATCACCTTCAACGTCTACGGCGATGGTGACGGCGAGGAACGCCTGATCCCGTTCGACATGGTGCCGCGGATTCTCGACGGCAGCGAGTGGCGCCGCCTGTCGCGCGGAATCGAGCAGCGCGTGCGTGCGGTCAACGCATTCATGCACGATCTCTACCATCGGCAGGAGATCGTCCGTTCGGGCCGGCTGCCCGAGCGCCTGTTTCGCAACAATTCCGCTTGGCTGCCGCAGATGGTCGGGTTCACTCCGCCGGGCGGGGTCTACACGCACATTGTCGGAATCGACCTGGTGCGTACCGGCCCCGACGAATTTCTCGTGCTCGAGGACAATGCGCGCACGCCTTCGGGTGTGAGCTACATGCTCGAGAACCGCGAGACGATGATGGCGATGTTCCCCGAGCTGTTCGCGCGGGTGAAGGTCCAGCCGGTCTCTAACTATCCGCGGATGTTGGCCAAGAGCCTCGCGGCCTGCGCGCCGAAGGGCTCGCCCGAGGTGCCGACGGTCGCGGTGCTCACCCCGGGGATCTACAACTCGGCTTACTTCGAGCATGCCTTTCTCGCCGACCAGATGGGCGCCGAACTGGTCGAGGGGAGCGACCTCAGGGTGGTCGACGGCCGCGTGCAGATGCGTACCACGCTCGGCTACCAGCCGATCGACGTGCTCTATCGGCGGGTCGACGACGACTTCCTCGATCCGCTGACGTTCAATCCCTCCAGCATGCTCGGCGTGCCGGGGATCATGGACGTCTACCGCGCCGGGCGCATCACGATCGCCAACGCGCCGGGCACCGGTATCGGCGACGACAAGGCGATCTATTCGTTCATGCCCGAGATCGTCGAGTTCTACACCGGCGAGAAGCCGCTGCTCGGCAACGTCGAAACCTGGCGCTGCGCCGATCCTCTAAGCCTGAGCTACGTGCTCGAGCATCTGACCGAGCTGGTCGTCAAGGAGGTTCACGGG
>DATDLP010000279.1:0-4558 GCA_036519255.1 Croceibacterium sp. | reverse complement strand
CCCCGATCACCGCGCGCGCGAGGCGCGCTTCGATGAGCAGCTCGGTGCAAGCCGGGCCGCGCTCGCTCAGGTGCGCGCAGGGCTCGAGCGTGACGTAGAGCGTGGCACCGAGCGCGGCGGCTCCGGCCTGGACCAGCGCCGCCGCTTCGGCATGCGGCCTGCCGCCGTAGCGGGTCCAGCCGCGCCCGACGACCACGCCACGCTTGACCAGGATCGCGCCAACCGCCGGGTTGGGGCGGCTCAGCGGGCGCGCACGTTCGGCCAGACAGGCCGCAGCAGCCAGCCAGCGCGCGTCGTCGTTATTGGGCAACCCGGTCCCGGGCTTGCGGCTCCGCCGCCGCTTTCTCCGCCGCAGTTCTTTCCGCCGCCGCCCGCTCCGCCGCGCGCTCGCGCTCGATCTCGGCTTCCATCGCGTCGACATCGAAGCCCATCGCGCTGCCGAGCGCCTTGGCGTTCTTCTTGCGCTGCTCGGCGCGCGCCTCAGCCTCGACCTTGCGCTGGTCCTTGCGCTTCTGGTTCTCGAGATTCGAGGCGACGATCTCCGCGTCGGTGCGGCCGGGCTCGAAAGTGGTGATCCAGGTGACCTCGGGCGGGCGCGGCTCGATCCGCTCGCTGTCGGGGATCATTACCACCATCAGCGCGAAGGTCGCGGCGACCGACACCCCCAGCACGCGCCAGCGGTAGGGGTTGGGCCGCTGCCATTCGTGGACGAAGTCATCGACCGCCCCACGCGGCGAAATCTTGCGCCAGAAGCTCATGCCACCGAAGATAGGCGCAAGAGCGACTAACCGCCAGCCTCAGAAATAGTCGACGCGGATGTGGATGCGGCCGCGGAAATCGCCGCCGCGCGCGCCCTCGCTCGAAATCCGCGCGCCGAAGGCGAATTCGAGCACGCCGTTCGCGTCGAGCATCGGCACCGCGGGCAGGTCGGTGACGAACTCGCTCAGGCGCGCCTCGCCGCCGCTCGAGCTGCGCAGCAGCACCGTCTGCGGCAGCTCGATGCGCACCGGCCGCAGCGGCTCGCCGGTCACGCGTGCGCGGCCCTGGTAGGAAGTGCCGCCGAGGTCGATCATGCCGCCATCGACGCGGTTCTCGCCGGTTTGCGGATCGATCTCCGCGCCACCGGATGCCTGCCCGCGCAGCGCCATGCGGCCGAACTGGATGCCGCTCTCGATCTCGATCGACAGCGGGCGGTCGGCGCGCTCGAAGATCGAGGGCGCGGCGGACGGGCAGCCTTCGCAGGCGGGATCGTCCGCTGCCTCGGCGGCAGCGGAGCAGATGGCGATCGCTGCGGCAAGGAACAGGCCGGCGCGGGTCATGACCCGAATATGACCCGAACAGGGTTAACGCCGCGTTATGGCCTATCCGAATCCGGCGTAGAGGCCGCGGCCCTCGCGCCGCAGCCAGTCGTCGGCCGCCGCGAGATCGCCTTCGAACAGGCGCGCGAGCAGCGCGCGGAACGCCGGCGAGTGGTCGAAATGAACGAGGTGCGCGACCTCGTGCGCGACCACCGAGCGGCGCACCGCATCGGGCGCCTGGACCAGCCGCCAGTTGATGCGGATGCAGCGGCCCCCATGCCGGCCTCCGTCGTTAGGCCCCGAGCAGCTGCCCCAGCGGCGCTGCGCGCGCGACAGCCGAAGCCCGGGCACCGGCAGCGCGGCCAGCGCGCAATACCCGGCGAGGTCCTCGGTCATCAGGCGCAACGCCTCGGCCTCGAGCCAGCGGTGCAGGCGCGCGGGGAGCGTTTCAGCCGGCCCGCCGATGTGCAGCGTGCCGTCGGCGATCGTGGGCTTGCGTCCGAGCTGCGCGTCCCATGCGATCGTCAGCCGGTCGCCGCGATAGGCCAGCGAGCCGCCGGGCATGGGCGGCGCCGCGGCGGGCACGGCGGCAAGCTGGCTTTCGAGCCAGTCGGTGCGGCTCCGGACGAACACCAGCGCGTCGAGCGTGCGGCCCCAGCGCGGGAGGGTGATGCGCACTTCGCTGCCGTCGGGCGCGAGCCGCATGGTCAGGCGCCGGGCGCGCGGGTGACGCCGGATCGCCAGCGGCAGCTCGCGGCCCGCGACGGTCACGCTCGGCTCCTCCCTGCCGCGCCGGAGCCAGTCGATCATCCTCGCTCGGGCTCCTTCGCCCATTCGACGATGTGGTGCTCGAGCGGCCCGGCGTCGGCTTCGCTGACCACCCGGCCCGCCACGCTGGCGCCGGCGCGAATCATCGCCTCGCGGTCGCCGGTCAGCAGCGGGTGCCAGCGCGGCAGCGGCCGGTCCTCGGCGCGGCGGCGGTAGGCGCAGCTATCCGGCAGCCAGGTCACCTCCTTGACCAGCCGCGGGGTCAGCCGCAGGCAATCGGGCACGAACGCCTTGCGGTGGCGATAGTCGGTGCAGCGCGCGGTCTTGTGGTCGAGCAGGCGGCAGGCGACGTTGGTCTCGACGATCTCGCCGGTGTCCTCGTCCTCGATCTTGTGCAGGCAGCAGCGGCCGCAGCCGTCGCACAGCGCTTCCCATTCCTCGCGCCCGAGCGCGTCGAGCGGCAGCTCCCAGAAGCGCTCCCTCAGTTCACCCATTTCGCGAGTTCCGCAGCGACGGCTTCGGGGTTCTGGTCGACCGGCAGCGTCGCGATCGGCTCGCCCTTGCGGCCCATCAGGTAAGCGGCGCGGCTGTGATCCATCAGGTAGCCGCCGCCCGAGCCTTCCTCGCCCTTCTGGTAGTAGACCGCGAACGCCTTGGCTGCCTTGTCGATCTGCTCGGGCGTGCCGGTGAGGCCGAGCAGGTCGTTCGAGAACGCGCGGGTGAACTCGCCGACCACCGCCGGCGTGTCGCGCGCCGGATCGATCGTGACGAAGATCGGCTGGACCTGGGCGGCGAGCGCCGGCTCGGCCTGCTTGAACCGGGCATAGCCCTGCATCATCCGCTGGACGTCGAGCGGGCAGACGTCGGGGCAGTACGCGTAGCCGAAATACAACATGCGGTATTTTCCGTCGAAGTCGCTCCAGCGCACCGCCTTGCCGGCGCTGTCGACGAGCTCGAACGGTCCGCCGATCGCCGCACCTGCGAGCGGCGGCTCGCCCGGCGAGACCGCCCCCTGGCCGCACCCTCCGAGCATGGCGATGGCAAGGGCGGCGAGCAAACGGGTACGCGTGAACATGGCGTGCCGGTTCATGCTCTGCTAACGGGCAGGCGGCAAGGGTCGAGTCCGCTCGGGAGCGGCCTTTCCGCAGCTTTGTCGAGGAGAATTCAAGGTGATCGGCGGTAAGTGGCGACACGCGCTAGCGGGCGGGTCTCTGGCGGCACTTCTGGCGCTTGGCGTTCCCGCCGTCGCGCAGAACTTTTCGGACGGCTACAAGTTTCTCGAGGCGGTCGACGACAAGGACATCACCGAGGCCGAGAAGCTGATCGGCAGGCCCGGCTCCACGCTGATCAACTCGCGTGACATCTCGAACGGACGCACCGGCCTGCACATCACGGTCGAGCGGCGCGACATCTCGTGGTTGTCGTGGCTGCTGACAAAAGGCGCCAACCCCAACATCGCCGACAACCGCGGCATCACCCCGCTGATGCTCGCCAGCCAGCGCGGGTTCTTCGAAGGGGTCGAGACGCTGATCGCCGCGCGCGCGCGGGTCGACGAATCGAACGAGGCCGGTGAGACCCCGCTGATCTCCGCGGTGCACCGTCGCGACGTCCAGATGATGCGGGCGCTGCTCAAGGCCGGGGCGGATCCCGACCGGGCGGACAATTCGGGCCGCTCGGCGCGCGAGTACGCCACGCTCGAAGGCAGCAACAGCCAGACCCTCGCCGAGATCGAGCGCAGCGCCAAGCCGTCGAGCGGGGGGCGGCAGTCGGGCGAAGTCTACGGTCCGAGCTTCTGACCATGGCGCACGGGGCCGCAGCGGACGATCGCACGCTCGATGAGCTGCGGCTCGCCCTCGCGCCCGAGATTGCCCGCGCTGCAGTGTTCGACGGCTGGGGCGACACCGCGCTCGCGCAGGCCGCGGCGCTCGCCGGGGTCGACCTCGCGGTCGCCCGGCTGGCATTTCCGGGCGGGGCGATGGACATGATCGCGGCGTGGATCGATTGCACCGACGCGAAGATGCGCTCGGCGTTCGGCAGCGGCGCGCTCGCCGAGATGAAGATCCGCGACCGCATCCGCACGCTGCTGCTGTTCCGGCTCGACGCGACCGCGGGGATGGAAGAGGCGCTGCGCCGCGCGCTGGCGATCCAGGCGATGCCGCAGAACCTCGCGCGCTCGCTCAAGCTCGGCTGGCACAGCGCCGACCTGATGTGGCGCCTCGCCGGCGACACCGCGACCGACTACAACCACTACACCAAGCGCGCGCTGCTGATGGGCATCTACAGCGCGACGCTCGCGGTGTGGGTCGAGGACGAGAGCGAGGGCAAGGCCGAGACGCGCGCGTTCCTCGACCGGCGGATCGACGGCGTGATGAAGTTCGAGAAGGCCAAGGCGCAGCTGCTGCAGAACCGGGAAGGGTTCGATGTGGCGCGGTTTCTGGGCCGGCTGCGGTATCCGGCGAGGTAGGCGGGAGGCAGCAGGCAGCAGAGAACAG
>DATDLP010000278.1:0-4264 GCA_036519255.1 Croceibacterium sp. | reverse complement strand
GCGTGTCATGGCTCCCCTCCCGCTTGCGGGAGGGGTTGGGGGTGGGCCAGTCGGATTAGAGGTGGGTCAGCGCGCAGGCAGACTCGCCCACCCCTGCCCCTCCCGCAAGCGGGAGGGGAAACTTGCGCTAAGCCGCCGCCCGCCCCTTGCGCTGCACCAGCGCAAGCGCCTCGGCCGGCTCCATCGGACGGCCGAAGTAGTACCCCTGAATCTTGTCGCAGCCGAGCTTGCGCACCAGCTCGACTTCCTCGAGCGTCTCGGTGCCCTCGGCGGTGGTGGTCATCTCGAGGCTCTGCGCCATCGCCACCACGGCGCGGATGATCGCCAGGCTCTCGCGGCTGCCCTGCGCCGCGCCCTGGACGAAGCTGCGGTCGACCTTGATGGTCGAGAACTTGAGCGCCCTTAGGTAGCCGAGCGAGGAATAGCCGGTGCCGAAATCGTCGAGCGCGACCGAGCAGCCGAGCGCCATGATCTCCTCGAGCGTCTGCCGGGCGATGCGCGGATCGCGCAGGAAGATGCTCTCGGTCACCTCGACCTCCAGCCGGTGCGCCGGCAGCCCGCTGTCGGCCAGCGCGCGCACGACGTTGTTCGAGAAGCCCGGCTCGAGCAGCTGCTCGCCCGAGACGTTGACCGCGACCTTGATCGGCCCGGGCCAGCGCGCCGCCTGGCGGCACGCCTCGTGCAGCACCCACTCGCCGATCGGCACGATCAGCCGGGTGTCCTCGGCCAGAGGGATGAACTTGCCCGGGCTGACGAAGCCGTGCTCGGCGCTCTGCCAGCGGAGCAGCGCCTCGAAGCTGACGACGTGCTCGCCGAGGGCATCGACCACCGGCTGGAAATTAAGCCGCAGCTCCTCGTTGCCGATCGCCTCGCGCAGCGAAACCTCGAGCTTGCGCCGCTCTTCCGCGTTGGCGTGGAGCGAGGGCTCGTAGCGGCAGTGCTCGCCGCCACCCTCGTCCTTCGCGCGGTACAGCGCGAGGTCGGCATTGCGCATCAGCATCTCGACCGTGTTGCCGTCCTTCGGCCCGATCGCCGAACCGACGCTGGCGCCGACGAACAGCTTGTGGCTGTCGACCTCGTAGGGCTGCGACAGCGCCTCGATCACCGCCTCGGCGACGCGCGCGATCACGCCGTGGTCGGACGCATCGCGGATGACGATGGCGAACTCGTCGCCGCCGAGCCGGCCGCACTGCTCGTTCGCGCCGACCACCGCCTTCAGCCGCAGCGAGACTTGCGCCAGCAGCCGGTCGCCGACCTGGTGGCCGAGCGAATCGTTGACCTGCTTGAAGCGGTCGAGGTCGATCATCAGGAACGCGCAGCGGCCCTTCCACTGCTCGGCGTAGCGCAAGGCCTCGCCCAGCGCCTCGGTCAGCATCAGCCGGTTGGGCAGCCCGGTCAGCGTGTCGTAGCGCGCGAGGTAGGCGATCTTCTCGTCCGACTCGCGCTGCTCGGTCACGTCCGAGCCAACCCCGCGAAAGCCGACGAAAGTACCCTTGTCGTCGAGCATCGGGGTGCCCGAAATCTCCCACCAGCGGCGTCCGGCGGCAACCTCGACCTGCACCAGCAGGTTGGAGAAGCTCTCGCGCCGCTTGAGCCGGTCGGCCAGCTCGTGCAGGCTTTGGGGAAACTGCCCGCTCTCCCATGCGGTGCCCGCGATCAGCTGGATGAACGATCCGCCCTCGATCGCCGCCGGCTCGCGCCCGAGCGCGAAGGCGAACCGCGGGCTGGCCGAGCGAATCCGGCGGTTGGTGTCGATCTGCCACAGCCAGTCGGCCTCGTTCTCCTGGAACTCGCGCAGCAACAGCGAGACGACCTCGTCCTTCTCGACCACGCCCACTTCGGCGATGCGCGCCGAGAGATAGGTCCGCGCCGATTCGACCGTGCCGGAAACAGCGATGGCGACGAACGCCGCCGTCACCGCGGCGAAGCCGAAGTCGCCGCTGAGGCCGAAAGTGGCGATGGCGGTAAGTCCGTTGATGCCCGCGAACACTACCGTGGCGAGGGGCGCGGCGGACATCGTCGCGGCGGATCCCGCGATAAGCATCGCGATCAGCGTCCACAGCGCGAAGTGCTCGCCTTCCGTCCCGTACGGCACGAACAGCACCAGCGCGACGGCCCACGGCACCGCACAGCCCGCAACTCCGAGCGCCTGCCGCCAGAACTCGCGGCGAGTCATCGAGCGGCGGTCGATGTCGGCCAGGCTGACGTCGATGCGCGTGACGTTCCACACCGCCGCAAGCGCTACGGCCAGCCACGCACCGAGCAACACGATCGGCACCTTGCCGGCGTAAATGCTGATCGTGACCAGCAGCGCCAGGCAGTGGGCGATTGCGCGCGTCAGACTGACCTTGTGGAGCCGCGAATACTGGAGCGCACGCAGCTGCGCCCAGTCGCCCTCGCTGGGATTCTGCAGCCCGAGAATCTGCAGCGGCGACAGACGCAGCGGCAGTACCGGTAAATCGGAGTGATTGCCCGTCACCCTCCCAAAGTAGCCGAGGAATGGTTAGGACTGCGTAAAGCCGCGCCGCCGAGCAACAGATTCTTGCGTGGATAACGCTATTCGACCGTGACCGATTTCGCGAGATTGCGCGGCTGGTCGACGTCGGTGCCCTTCACGCAGGCGGTGTGGTAGGCCAGCAACTGCACCGGCACGGCATAGACCAGCGGTGCAATCAGCGGATGCACCTTGGGCATCTCGATCGTCGCCAGGCAGCCCTCGCCGGCTTCGGCCAGCCCCGCCGCATCCGAAATCAGCACGATCTTGCCGCCGCGCGCGCGAACCTCCTGCATGTTCGACACGGTCTTCTCGAACAGGGGCCCCGACGGGGCCAGCACGATGACCGGGACCGCTTCGTCGATCAGCGCGATCGGCCCGTGCTTCCTCTCCCCCGCGGCATAGCCCTCGGCATGGATGTAGCTGATCTCCTTGAGCTTGAGCGCGCCCTCAAGCGCAAGTGGGAAATCCGGCCCGCGGCCAAGGTAGAGCACGTCGCGCGCAGGCGCGATCAGGTGCGCCATCGCGGCGATGTCGTCGTTGCGGTCGAGCGCGGCGTTGAGCGCGGCAGGCGCCTCGAGCAGGTGGCGCACGACTTCCGCCTCCTCCTCGCGCGACAGGCGCCCCTTCTTCACCGCAAAGTGCGCGGCGAGCGCGGCGAGCACCGCGAGCTGGCAGGTGAAGGCCTTGGTCGAGGCGACGCCGATTTCCGGACCGGCATGGGTCGGCAGCAGCAGGTCGGCCTCGCGCGCCATCGAGCTGGTCGGCACGTTGACGACGACCGCGATCGTCTGCCCTTCGGCCTTGCAGTGGCGCAGCGCGGCGAGCGTGTCGGCGGTTTCGCCGCTCTGCGAGATGAACAGCGCGAGACCGCCCGGCGTCAGGACCGGCTCGCGGTAGCGGAACTCGCTGGCGAAATCGATGTCGACCGGAACGCGCGCAAACTGCTCGAACCAGTACTTGGCGACCATGCCGGCATAATAGCTGGTGCCGCAGGCGACGATCGTCACCCGGTCGATCGCGGAGATGTCGAAGTCGATCTGCGGCAACGCCACCTGCTGCTCGACCGGGCGCAGGTACGAGCGCAGGGTCTGCGCGACCACGGTCGGCTGCTCGAAGATCTCCTTCTGCATGAAGTGGCGGTAGGTGCCTTTCTCGATCGCCGCGGCAGAGGCGCCCGAGGTGGTGATCTCGCGCACTACCGGGTTGTTCTCCTTGTCGAAGATCGTCGCACCGTCGCGCGTGATCACGACCCAGTCGCCTTCGTCGAGATAGGCGATGCGCTGGGTCAGCGGCGCCAGTGCCAGCGCGTCGGAGCCGAGGTAGGTTTCCCCCTCGCCGTAGCCGACCACCAGCGGCGAGCCGAGCCGCGCGCCGATCAGCAGCTCGGGATGCGCGCGGAAGGCGATCGCCAGCGCGAACGCGCCGCGCAGCTGCGGCAGCACCGCGCTGACCGCCTCCTGCGGCGACTGGCCGGCTTCGATCAGCTCGGACACCAGGTGCGCGACGATCTCGGTGTCGGTCTCGCTCTCGAAGGTCCGCCCACGCGCAACCAGCGCCTCGCGCAGCGGCTTGAAGTTCTCGATGATGCCGTTGTGGACCAGCGCCACCTCGCCGGTTGCGTGCGGGTGCGCGTTGCTGGCGGTCGGCGCGCCGTGGGTGGCCCAGCGGGTGTGGGCGACGCCGACCGCGCCGGGCGCGGGGTTGCGCGCGAGCTCGAGCACGAGATTCGCCAGCTTGCCCTCCGCGCGACGACGGATCAGCTGACCG
>DATDLP010000277.1:0-18157 GCA_036519255.1 Croceibacterium sp. | reverse complement strand
CGGGTTGTTCTTCGACCGGCGGCACAGAATCTGGATCGTCCGGTCGACCTCGGGGCCGCGGCCGATCAGCGGGTCGACCTTGCCGTCGAGCGCCTTCTGGTTGAGGTTGATCGTGAACTGGTCGAGCGCGGAATCCTTCTTCCCGCTCTTGTCGGGCTTTTCCTCGTTCTTGGTCTCGGGTTCCTCGGCGCCTTGCGGCGTGCGGCTTTCGATCTGGCGCCCACCCTTGCCGATCCCGTGGCTGATGTAGCTCACCGCGTCGAGGCGGCTCATGTCCTGCTGCTGCAGGAAGTACACCGCGTAGGAATCGCGCTCGGAGAACAGCGCGACGAGCACGTTGGCGCCGGTCACGGTGTCCTTGCCGCTCGACTGCACGTGCAGGATCGCGCGCTGGATCACCCGCTGGAAGCCCGCGGTCGGCTGCGGATCGGCCTCGTCCTCGGTCTTGAGCGACTGGTATTCCTGGTCGAGGTACTGCCGCACCACGGTGCCCAGCTCGCCGAGGTCGACCCCGCAGGCGGTCATCACTTCGGCGGCGTCGGGATCATCGACCAGCGCGAGCAGCAGATGCTCGAGCGTCGCATATTCGTGCGTGCGATCGGTCGCGTGCTGAAGCGCGGTGTGGAGGGTTTTCTCGAGGCTCTGGGCGAAGCTGGGCATCTGTCAAATCCAAGCAGGTTTAGAAGATACGATCCGTATGGTTACTTTTGTGCAAACAGCCGTCTGAACGCGCCCGAAACGGCGCCGGCTTTCTTGTTATCAACGATATGGGGCGCTGGCGGCGCGAATGCGAGAGGGGCGAGGCCGGCAGGGCCTCCATCAGCTCGGCTCTCGCGGCTTGAACAGCTGATCGGCCAGCGAGCGGTGACTCGCGGCCTTGGCGTGATGCGCGCGGATGCGTTCGATCTCGGCTTCGAGCAGCGCGATGCGCTCCATCAGCTCGTCCTGCGAATAGCTGTCGAGCAGTTCGCCGGCCAGCCGGCTCGCGGCATCTCCGCGCACCCGGGGGAGATCGTCGTCCATTGCAGCGCAGCATGATTCCGCCCCCGCTTGCTGTCAATGGGGCCGCATATTAGGTTCGGGGATCGTGGCAATAGGGGCACAGGGGCGATCGTGACGATACCGGCCGTGATGCAAGCCGTTGGGATGTCTGCGCCCGGCGCGCCCGAGGTGCTGCGGATCGAGCAGCGGCCCGTGCCGCAGCCCGGGCCGGGGCAGGTGCTGGTCGCGGTCGCGTTCGCCGGGGTCAACCGGCCCGACGTGCTCCAGCGGCTCGGGCGCTACCCCCCGCCGCCCGGCGCGTCGGACATTCCCGGGCTCGAGATCGCCGGCCGTGTGGAAGCGGTAGGCGAAGGGGCGGACGAGACGCTGCTGGGGCGCGAGGTCTGCGCGCTGGTCACCGGCGGGGGCTACGCCGAATACTGCGTCGCGCAGGCCGAGCACTGCCTGCCGGTGCCGCACGGCCTGTCGCTCGCCGAAGCGGGGGCGCTGCCGGAGACCCTGTTCACGGTGTGGCACAACGTGTTCGAGCGCGGCTGGGCGGCCGGCGGCGAAACGCTGCTGGTCCACGGCGGCACCAGCGGGATCGGCACGATGGCGATCAAGCTCGGCAAGCTGTTCGGGCTCACGGTGATCGTCACTTGCGGCAGCGCGGCCAAGTGCGACGCTGCCCGGGCGCTCGGCGCGGATCACGCTATCGACTACCGCGAGCAGGATTTCGTGGCAGCGGTCAGGACGATCACCGGCACCGGCGCAAACCTGATTCTCGACATGGTCGCGGGTGACTACACCCAGCGCAACCTCGATTGCCTCGCCGATGATGGCCGCCTCGTCACGATCGCGGTGCTCGGCGGGGCGCAGGCAACGGTCAACATGGCCGGGCTGATGGTCCGGCGGCACACGATGACCGGCTCGACGCTGCGTGGACGATCGAACGACTTCAAGGCGCTGCTCGCCGACGAGATCGCCCGCACCGTCTGGCCGCTGGTCGAGGAAGGCGCGCTGCGCCCGGCGATGGACCGCACCTTCCCGCTCGCAGAGGCCGCCGCGGCGCACGCCCGGATGGAAGCCGGCGAACACCTCGGCAAGATCGTACTGGAGATCGCATGACTCGCGCCGAGCTCTACGCCCTCGCCGAAGCCTACCTCGATGCGCTCGAGGCGAAGGAGCCCGCGCGCCTGCCGTGGGCCGATGACGCGCTGTTGACAGAGAACAACGTCCTCCTCGAACCTGGCGACGGTCTGTGGAACACGATCAGCACGCGCCGCCGCAGCTACGATCTCAAGGTCGCCGACCCCGCAACCGGCCAGGTCGCGTGGTTCGGGATCGTCGAGGAGCACGGCCATCCCGCGATCATGGGGCTCCGGCTCGCCGTTTCCGCAGGGCGGATCGCCGAGGTCGAGACGATCGTTTGCCGCTCGATGGAATTCGGCCCGTTTCCGAGCATCGAGACCTACGTCGCTCCGCGCCCGCTGATGCTGGCTGACCTCGACGCGTCCCTGCGCAGCCCGCGCGAGCGCATGATCGCGATCGCCGACGGCTACTTCGAGACGCTCGAGCTCAACGACGGCACGCTGCACACCGAGTTCGCCGACGACTGCGACCGGGTCGAGAACGGCCTCAAGACCACCAACAACCCCGGGATCGAAGGCTATCCGATCGCCGCCATGGGCTGTGCCGACCAGTTCCGCCAGGGCCAGTACATCTACGACGACCGTCTGCGCGGCCGCCGCTTCCCGCTGGTCGACGAGGAGAAAGGCATTGTGCTCGCTGCCGGGTTCATCGACCACACCGGCAAGGTGGTCGACGTGACCTGGACCGACGGGGTGACGAAGACCAAGTCGGTGTTCCACTTCCCGCACAGTTTTGCGCTGCTCGAGCTGTTCAAGATCGTCGATGGGAAGATCGCCGGGGTCGAGGCGGTGTTCATCACCGTGCCGTACAACATGCCCTCGCCGTGGGAGCGCTGAGCGTGGAGCGGCTGGTTCTCCACGAGTACGCCCGCTCGGGCAACTGCTACAAGATCCGCCTAACCGCCGCGCATGTCGGCGCCGCGCTCGAGCGGCGCGAATACGACATCATGCGGGGTGAGACGCGCACGCCCGAATTCCTCGAGCAGATAAATGCCAACGGCCGCATCCCCGTGCTGCAGGTGGGCGTCGAAGAGTCTTGGCGCTTTCTCCCCGAGAGCAACGCCGCCTGCTGGTACCTCGCCAGCGGCACGCCGCTGATCCCCGAAGACCGCTTCGAGCAGGCCGACCTGCTGCGCTGGCTGTGCTGGGAGCAGTACAACCACGAGCCCAACGTGGCGACGCTGCGCTTCTGGTTCGGCTGGATCGGCGAGGCGAACTTCAGCGAGTTCCAGCGCGTTGCGCTGCCGCTCAAGCGCGAGGCCGGGCTCGCCGCGCTCGAGCTGATGGACGAGCACCTTTCAGCCCATGACTTCCTTGTCGGCGGCCGCTTCACCGTGGCCGACATCGTGCTCTACGCGTACACGCACACCTGCGAGGAAGGCGGCTACCGCCTCGCCGACTATCGCGCTGTCGGGGCCTGGCTCGCTCGGGTCGCCGCACTGCCCGGCCACGTGACTCTCGACTGACACGCGGGGGTCGCCCGATCGTCGTGCCGACGTCCACGACGCTGGCAAACCTGGGCGCGGCGCGACCGGAACCTCCACTGTCGCGCCCATGCAACAATTGCATCGCACGATGGTCCCGAAGAGAGTTGAAGGACGGCGATGGACATGCAGACGGCCGGCGTCGCGACCGCCTACGATCGCTGGGCGCCCATTTACGATCTGGTCTTCGGCAACGTTTTCGCGGCGGGTCGTCGCGAAGCGATCGGGGCGGCCGAGCGGATTGGCGGGCGCATCCTTGAAGTCGGCATCGGCACGGGCATCTCCTTGCCTCACTACGGTACCGGGGTCGAACTCCACGCGATCGACATATCCGATGCCATGCTCGACAAGGCCAAGCGTCGCGTGGCGCGGCTCGGCCTTGGCCACGTCCGCGAGATAGCGCGAATGGACGCTGAAGAGCTGAACTACCCGGACGGCTCGTTCGACGTCGTGGTGGCGCAGTATGTCGTCACGGCGGTGCCGGATCCCGAAAGGGCGCTCGACGAGTTCGCTCGCGTCGTCCGCGCGGGCGGGGAGATCGTCATCGCGACCCGCGTCGGAGCCGGCGGCGGTCTTCGCGGCAATATCGAGAAGCTGCTGATGCCGGTCACCAGCCGGCTGGGCTTCCGAACCGATTTCCCGTGGACGCGCTACGAAGCATGGGCCGCGGCCAATCCGAGAGTGAAATTGATCGAGCAACGGCCGCTGCCGCCGCTTGGCCACTTTTCACTCGTCCGTTTCCGCAAGCTGGCGAGCATGACCACATGACAAAGAACCTCGAAGCACCCCGAGCGAAGCTCGCCGAACTGCGCAGCCAGTTGCATGAGCAGCGCTGGGATGATCACCGCTACTATCACCATAGCCTGGTCAACCAGAGCCTGCACTTCGTCAGCGCCGCGACGTTTCTCGTGGCCTACCTGATCGTCTGGAGCGAACCGGCATTGGCCGCGCTGCTCGCCTGGGGGATCGCCATGACCAGCCGCCAGGCGGGGCATTTCTTCTTCGAGCCGAAGGGCTACGACGAGATCAACGACTGCACGCACGAACACAAGGAAGACATCAAGGTCGGCTACAACCTCGTCCGCAAGGTCGTGCTGATGGCCCTTTGGGGCGCGATACCCCTTGTCCTGTGGGTGGATCCGAGTTTCGCGGGGGTTCTCCCACCGCACCAGTCCTGGGCGGAATTCCTCAATCACCTGGGGCTGCTGTGGCTTGCCCTGGGGGCTGGCGGCCTGCTTTTCCGGACGGTCCAGCTGTTCTTCGTTCGCGACGTGGAGACCGGGCTGGTCTGGGCAGCGAAGATCCTCACCGATCCGTTCAACGATTTTCGGCTCTATCGCCGTGCCCCGGCCGAGCTTGTCCGGCGCGCGGCGAACTGGCGGCCGGCCCGGCTAGGCTGACGCCGGGACCGGCAGGCGCAGCGCGTGGTGGAGCATCTCGCGGATCAGCCGCCGGCGCAGGCTCCTGCCGGCGTTGCCCGCGGGGCGCCACCACCAGCCATCGTTAGCCATCGCTCGCGCGGCAGCGACGAAGCGCTCGGCGACCACGGCGTAGTCCCCATCGGTGTAGGCAAGGGTGAAGATGAGCCGCCCGGTACCAACCCAGCTCAGCGCCAGACCCTGCGCCCGCAAGTAGAACTGGAGCATCCAGTGATACCGGCCCGGCTGGAGGTAGCACACCGTCCAGATAGTGCCGAGATTGGCTACCCGCACCGGCAGCCCCTCTTGCTCGAGCCGGGCGTTGAGTGCTTCCGCCCGCATGTTCCAGCGCTCGTCGAGTCCGTCGTAGAGCGCTCTGGCCGAATCGGTCTCGAGGTGCCGCAGGAACGCGTCCATCGCGCCCATGACGTAAGGATGGGAATTGAACGTGCCGCGCGCGAAGCAGAAGTCGGCAGGGCGGTCCTCGCGATAGCGCCGCATCAGCGCCGACCGGCCACACAGCACCCCGATCGGATGGCCGCCCCCCAGCGTCTTGCCATAGGTGACCATGTCGGGCTCGATTCCGAAGTATTCGCATGCCCCGCGCGGTGCGAGGCGAAAGCCGGTGAATATCTCGTCGACGATCATAACCACGCCCGCGCTTCGGCATGCTTCGGCAAGGCGCTTGAGCCAGGCGGCGTAAGCTTCACGGCCGGCCCGAAGATCTCCGCGCCCCGACACGAGCGAGCCGTCGCCGGGCGCCGAGCCGTTGGGGTGCAGCGCCTGCAGCGGGTTGACCAGCACGCAGGCAATATCCTTGCGGCTTCGCAGCACCGCCAGCGTGCGTTCGCTCATATCGGCGAGGGTGTAGGTGCGGTTGGCGGAAAGCGGGTTGCCGATCCCCGGCTGCACCTCATCCCACCACCCGTGATAGGCACCAGCGAAACGGACGATATGCGTGCGCCCGGTGTGATAGCGCGCCAGCCGTACTGCCTGCATGACCGCCTCGGTGCCGCTCATGTGGAAGCTGACGGCATCCAGCCCGCTCATTTCGCAGAGCCGACGGACGTTGTCGGCTGTCACGGGGTGGAGCCCGCCCAGCAGCGGCCCCAGCTCGGCGACGGTTTCCGCCCCCTCGGCGATCAGCGTCTTGTAAGTATCGTTCCCGAGCAGGTTGACCCCAAAGGAACCGGTCAGGTCGTACATGTGGTTGCCGTCAAGGTCGGTCAGGATGACGCCGGCCGAGCTTTGGTAGAAGGTTCCGGCAGGCAAGGTCTCCCGCACCATGCGGCTGAACTGGAACGGGACCCGATACCGGCCGGTGAAGGCGATGTCCGGGATCGCGTCGCGCAGTGCCGCGGTCATGGCGGCGGTCTGGGGAAACCTCTCCCGGTAGTGTACCGACAGCCGTTCGAACCCGGCCCTGCGCGCGTCGGCGACCGCGCGCGGCGCGCCGTCCGCGAAGAAGAACGCGTCCTCGCCGAACTCGTAAAACGGGATGAATCCGGCGATCCGCTTGGCGATCCGCACATGGCCGGCGGATCCCTTGGCCTTGGCCCGCGACAGCTGCAGCCGCCGCGCGGCCTTGCCCGCCACCCAGGCCGTCACCGCTACGCCGGCGAGGCCTGCCAGCCAGGTTTCGTTCGCCATCTCGCTCCCCTGCCACCGTCGCCCCCACTATGAGCGCGCGCTTCCTCATTCGGGCAGTTTTGGGTCAGGAGCATGTCAACTTCCTGCTTACCAACCGCATCCCGCACCACGCGCTGACGCAGTTCATGGGCTGGTTCAGCCGGATCGAGTTCCTGCCCGTCAGGACGGTTTCGATCGCGCTGTGGAAGCTGTTTTGCGATGTCGATCTGGCCGACGCGAAGGAGGCCCGCTTCAGGTCGTTGCACGCAGCTTTCGTTCGCGAGCTCAAGCCGGGTGCACGGAAAGCCGACCCCGACAAGGCGGTCATGGTCAGTCCCTGCGACGCGATTGTCGGTGCCGTCGGCAGGATCGAGGCGGGAACCGCGCTCCAGCTGAAGGGCTCACCTTATCCGATTGCCGACCTGCTCGGTTCGGACACCGATGCCGCCTTGTTCCGCGACGGCTGGTTCGTCACGCTCCGCCTCACGGCCGGCATGTACCACCGCTTCCATGCGCCGCACGATATCACCGTCGAGCGGCTACGCTACATTTCGGGCGACACCTGGAACGTGAACCCGGCCACGCTCCGGCGGATCGAACGGCTCTTTTGCAAGAACGAGCGCGCTCCGATGCTCGTGCGAATCGACTATTGCGGCGACCAGGTGGCGCTAGTCCCGGTCGCGGCGGTCCTGGTCGCAAGCATTCGTCTGCCTTGGCTTGACGGCGAGAACGACGTGCGAAGCAAGGGCGAACGCGTCGTCCACTCTACCGCCCGCTTCACCAAAGGGGATCAGATGGGCTGGTTCGAGCACGGCTCGACGATTGTCGTCCTTGCGCCCTCCAGCTGGCGACCGATTGCCCGCGAGGGAGAGTCGATCCGGACAGGAGCGCCCTTGTTGACGCGCAAGCGTCACACAGTCCGCGAACTGACCGCGAACTGAGAATCGCCTGTCACAATTCGCGACCATAAGCACCGGAGCGAAACTGGATATTTCCTAGGTCGGATCGGCATGCTTGAGAGCTATCTCGAAAGCGCTGTTGGCAATTTCGCCGATGCATCGGGCGTCTCCGCTTTTCCCCTCTTCGAGCATCTCGAGGAGCCCCTCGTCGCGGAGCCGGCACCCGAAGGTCGCCGCCGCTATCGTACGATCTGGATCAGCGACATCCATCTTGGCACCCGCGGCTGCAACGCCGAGATGCTGATCGACTTCCTCGATTCGACCGACAGCGAAACGCTGTACCTCGTCGGTGACATCATCGACGGTTGGCGGCTCAGGAAGAAGTTCTACTGGCCGCAGGCGCACAACGACATCGTCTGGCGCATCCTCAAGCGCGCCCGGCGCGGCACGCGGATCGTCTACATCCCGGGCAACCACGACGAGATGTTCCGCCAGTTCTCGGGCCTCAATTTGGGCGGAGTCGAGATCCGCCGCGCGGCGTTCCACGAGACCGCCGACGGGCGCAAGCTGATGGTGATCCACGGCGACGAGTTCGACGGCGTGATGCTCGCCCACCGCTGGCTCGCCTACGTCGGCGACGCGCTCTACACCGCGACGATGGGCCTGAGCCACTGGGTCAACGTGGTCCGCCGCCGGCTCGGCCTGCCCTACTGGTCGCTCAGCAAGATGGCCAAGCACAAGGTCAAGAACGCGGTCGAGTTCATCTACCGCTACGAGGAGGTCGTTGCCCGCGCCGCCGCCGCGCGCAAGGTCGACGGCGTGGTCTGCGGCCACATCCACACCGCCGAGATGCGCGAGTTCGACGGTATCGCGTACTACAACGACGGCGACTGGGTCGAAGGCTGCACTGCCTTGGTCGAGCACTTCGACGGGACGATGGAGATCCTCCACTGGCCGGAGGAGATGGCCCGCCGCCGAGCGCACGTGCAGGCAGGTGCCGGCGTCGAGGTCGACGATGCCATGGCCCGGGCCGCCTGACGCGATGCGAATTGCGATCGTCACCGACGCTTGGGAGCCCCAAGTCAACGGCGTCGTGAATGCGATACGAAACCTGCTGGTGGAACTCGGCCGCAACGGGCACCGAGTGCTGCTGGTCGAACCGGGCCAGTTCCGCACGGTCCCCTGCCCGACCTATCCCGAAATCCGCCTGGCCCTGACCACGCCAGGTCGAGTCGGCCGCGGCATCGAGACCTTCGCCCCGGACGCGGTCCACCTGATGACCGAGGGTCCGTTGTGCCTTGCCGCCCGGAACTGGTGCGTGCGCCGGAACGTACCGTTCACGAGCGCCTTCTGCACGAACTTTCCCGATTACCTCGAAGCGCGGACTCGCATTCCCGAGCGCTTCTTCTGGCCCTATTTCCGGTGGTTTCACGGCGCATCGAGCGGTACCTTCGGATCGACCGCGTCGGTGCGTGAGAAGCTCGCGTCGCAGCGTATCCCGTCGGTCCGGGCATGGGGCCGCGGGGTCGATCTGGCGAACTTCTCCCCCGATACTCTGCCGCCCGAACTCTACTTCACGCTGCCGCGGCCGATAATGCTCTACGTTGGGCGCATCGCGGTCGAAAAGAACGTCGAGGCGTTCCTGCGCTGCACTCGTCCGGGAACCAAGGTCCTTGTCGGCGACGGCCCAGCACGCGTGGCGTTGCAAGCCCGCTATCCTGAGGCGCGCTTCCTCGGCGTCCGGCACGGCAAGGAGCTCGCCTCGGCTTATGCCGGCGCGGATGTGTTCGTGTTCCCCAGCCGTACCGATACGTTCGGCGTGGTGATGATCGAAGCGCTCGCATGCGGCACCCCGGTTGCCGCTTACCCCGTCGATGGCCCGCGCGATGTCGTCGATCCCGGCGTCGGTACGCTCGATGAGGACCTCGACGTGGCGATCGGCGGCGCGCTTGCGTGCGACCGCGAAGCCTGCTCGGCCTACGGTCGATCATTTACCTGGCAGGCCAGCGCGCAGCAGTTCCTCGATGCACTCGAGCCTCTCGGCTGTGTTGTTCCGTCTGGCGCTCGCGGTGCCGCCAGACATGCTTTCCTTTGACGGGTTGATCGTCCATATCTGCCCCCCGGGGGGTACATGGTGGGATCGCGCGAAGCAGATGGCTTGGCGGTGCCAGGCGCCAAATGGGGCAGCGATCTGGCGAAGGCCGGCTACGTGCTGGCCTTCGCGGTAACGCCCGAAGTTCCACGCGATGTCTGGATGCACTTTTCGTGGCGTAGCCGCCGACTGCCGGCGCTCATCACGTTTCTGTCAGCCCTGATCTTCACGCTCTTGCTCACCGCGCTGTTCGCGCTTTCCGACGGGCGATTGATGCCCGATCCTCTGCAAAACCGCCTCAATTTCCTCGAAGACTACGCAAATCTGTTCCTCTATAGCGTTATTTGCCCAGTCTACGTGACGCTTTGCGTGATGCTTACCAGTACTGCGACAAGTTACTGGCGAAAGCACACGAACACAAGAGCGAGGCATAAGGAAAATCTCAGCCTGAAATCGATCAGAATTTCATTATGGCTCGTAATAATTACACTTGCAGCAAGCTTATTTATTACAAATTATCAATATAGTCTTATGAATACAGAAATGGATGTTGAATATTGGTTCCTGGACGTCATTGGAGATGTTCGAGTTCCCAATAGGGCCGGGTTTTATTACCTTGTACTAAATTTCGGGTTGCTCTTTATCACGCTCGTTGGAGCAATGTCATATCTAAGTATAGCCTTTGAAGCCGTCAAAAAAGCAAAGAAACTAAATATAGGGGCTGTGTGCAGAGATAACGCGATCAAGAAAGTGGTAGATTCATTTGTTCCGTTCTATACGGCAACGATGCTCTGCAAGCTGCTTGTCCTTTGTTACATAATCAACACGATAGTCTGGAGGTACTCTCCGCTCGGTGAGGCCACCGGAGACAATATCACGGCTTCGGTCTTTCTTCTTCTTCTTCTGGGATTCGGCGGAACATGGCTTCCGGCCCGTGCGGTAGGAACGCGCATTGCCGAGTTGCAGATTGCCTGCTGGAAAAGTGGCCTGCGGGGCGAGGACATCAAGCTTCTTCCCGATTTTCAAAAGAGGGTACGCATGATCGCCGATGGCCTGGCCCTCTTCGTCAGTTGGTCGTTCATCTTCGTGGTCTATCCCGATTGGGACTTGCTCGATCAATTGCCGAAGTTGCTCGAATGGCTCCTGCAAGTGCGCTGAGTGCGCGCTTGCCGTTTGTCGGCAATCGGCCTACAGCGCGCGGGTGGCGGCCGCTCCGGATGGGGCGGCCCTATCTATTTCCAGCGGAGAGAAATCGTGGCCCAGCCCACTCCCCTCATGCCCCATGCGACCGCCTCGTGGCTGGTCGACAACACCGCGCTGAGCTTCGAGCAGATCGCCGAGTTCTGCGGCCTGCACATCCTCGAGGTCCAGGCGATGGCCGACGATCTCGCCAGCTCGAAGTACACCGGGCGCGATCCGGTGCACTCGGGCGAGCTGACCCACGAGGAGATCGAGAAGGGCCAGGCCGATCCGAACTATCGCCTGAAGATGCACCGCGCGCCGGTCGACGTCAGCCGGACCAAGGGCCCGCGCTACACGCCGGTGTCGAAGCGGCAGGACAAGCCCGACGGCATCGCCTGGATCATCCGCAACCACCCGGAGATCTCGGACGCACAGATCGGCAAGCTGATCGGCACCACGCGCAACACGATCAACGCGATCCGCGACCGCTCGCACTGGAACATCCAGAACATCGTCGCCAAGGATCCGGTGACGCTCGGCCTGTGCTCGCAGCGCGAGCTCGACTCCGCCGTGGCGAAGGCGGCCAAGCGCGCCGGACCGGGCGAGCTGGCGGACGAAGCCGTGGCCGAGAGCCGCGACGACCGCGCCAACCTGATCGCCGAGCTGCGCGCCGAGCGCGATGCGGCCGCGAAGGCCGCGGTCGAGGCGGCGCAGGAAGCCGAGGCCGAAGCCTGGCTCAGCGCCAAGCGCGCCGCGGAAGCCGCGGGCGCGGCCTGAACTGAAAGGCAGGCTCCCCTCCCGCTCGCGGGAGGGGTCGGGGGTGGGCCAGTCCTAGCTGGCCAGCGACAGGCGCTCGTCGTCCTTGGTCAGCTCGAGCACGCCGGGCTGCAGCTTCTGCGGCACGGAAACGGCCTTGGGCTTGCCCGCGTCGGGCGCGAACTTGCCGTCGACTTGCGCCCCCTGCTCGATCGTCAGCGCCTCGTAGTGCACGTCGCCCTCGATCCGGGCGGTCTTGAGGATGACCAGGTCGCGCGCGGTGATGGTGCCCTTGACGGTGCCGGCAAGGCGCGCGGAGTCGGCCTTGATCGCGCCCTCGATCAGGCTCGATTCGCCCTGCACCAGCGAGGCGCAGACCAGGTCGCCCGCCACCGAGCCGTCGACGTGCAGGTCGGCCGAGGCTTCGATGTCGCCTTTGATCGCGACGTCGGCGCCGATGACCGAGAAGGTCGAGCCGTTAGCCACGGGCCTGACCGGATTTCGTGCCGGCGCGCCGGGGGAGGTCTGCTCGGGCTTCTTCGAGAACATGGGGGGCGGACTCCAGGAAAGGACGCGGGTTGACCGCGCGGTCGTGGATACGGACCTCGAAATGGAGGTGCGGGCCGGTCGAACGGCCGGTGTTGCCGATCTGGCCGATGACGGCCCCTGCGGCCACGGCCTGCCCGACGCGGGCGCGCCAGACGGACATATGGGCGTAACGGGTCATCATCCCGTTGCCGTGACTGATTTCGACCACCTTCCCGTAACCGGACTTGGTTCCCACGAAAGTAACCCTGCCTTTGGCCGCCGCGTGGATCGGTGCGCCGACCGGGCCGCGGAAATCGAGCCCGGCATGCATCGCCGCGCCGCCGTGGAACGGGTCGCTGCGGTAGCCGAAGCCCGAGGAGATCATGTGGATGTCGGCCGGCATGACCTGCGGGATTCCGGTGAGCCCGCGCTCGAGCGCATCCATCCGCGCGAGGCTGAGGCCGAGCCGGGCAAACCGCGGATCGAGCGATCCGTCGCGCTCGGTCGAAAGCTGCTCGAACGGGCCGCCCATTCCGACGCGGGTCGCGGCGATCATCGTTCGCGCGTCGAGCCCGAGCTTGCGCAACGCCGCCTCGGCGCGCGCGGCGCGCTGGTCGGCGAAATGCGTCAGCTTCTCGACCAGCGCCAGTTGCCGCTGCTCGATGCGGACCAGCGCCGACGCTTCGGGGATCGAGGCGCTGACTTTCTCGACCGTCCTGGCCGCTTCGTTGGAGCTGTCGGTGACCGTCTCGCCCTCGATCGCGTCGGCCGGCAGCATCTCGGTCATTTCCTCGAGAAACTTCTGCCGCCGTTCGAGGTCGCTGGTCGCGGCGCCGAGATCGTTGCGGTAGGCGGCGACGCGGCTCTCGGCGGTGGCCACTTCGGCCTCGCGCTCGAGCAGCGACCAGCGCGCGGATTCGGACTGATACTGCCGGATCGCCATCGCCCCCATCGACAGGCCCCAGCCGCCGATCACCGCGACAACGATGCTGGCTGCAGCAATCTGCATCCGCGAGGTGATCGTGATGAAGCGGACCTGGCCCTGCGAGCGCATGAAAAACTCACGCTCTGGGAACCAGCTCCGCAGGCGCTCCCGCAGAGCGCCAGCGGCCATCGTTTTCAAGTAGACCCCGTCTGTCCCGACCCAAGCTTTGGCGCGTGGCTACAGGGTGTTAGCGGTCCCGTCGAATCCGCCCGTTAACCTTTCGGGCGAGTCGAATTCGAATCGCGACGAGTCGTTGAGCTAGGGTCATTCTGTAGGGAACCTGACTAAAATTAACTCCGAGTTTTGCGAATCGGCTCGCCCCGCAAATCCCGCTGACAGCCCTTCGGACGGATGGTAAGGCGCGCCCATGTCGACCCAGCCGCAACCCCAGCCCGACCATGAGACCCTGGTCGCCGATCTCGCCCGCGCCGGCCGCGCGGCGCAACGTGAGCTCGCACGGCTCAGCGATGAGGGCAAGGCGGCCGCCCTGCGCTCGGCTGCGGCGTCCCTGCGCGCGGCGGCGGCGACCATTCTCGCAGCCAACTCCCGCGATATCGCCGCAGGCGAGGCGAACGGCCTGTCGAAAGCCATGCTCGACCGGCTCAAGCTCGACGAGAAGCGGCTCGAAGGCATCGCGGCGGCGGTCGAGCAGGTCGCCGCGCTGCCCGACCAGGTCGGCAAGGTGATCGACCGCAGCGTCGCGCCGAGCGGGCTCGAGCTGGCCCGGGTGCGAATCCCGATCGGGGTGATCGGGATCATCTACGAAAGCCGCCCCAACGTGACCGCCGACGCCGCCGCGCTGTGCCTCAGGAGCGGCAACGCCGCGCTGCTGCGCGGCGGCAGCGAAGCCGTCAATTCGAACCGCGCGATCCACGCGGCGCTGGTCGAAGGTCTCGCGGCGGCCGGCGTACCCGCAGCCGCGGTCCAGCTGATGCCGACGCAGGACCGCGAAGCGGTCGGCGCGATGCTGCGCGCGGCCGGCCAGATCGACATGATTGTGCCGCGCGGCGGCAAAGGGCTCGTCGCGCGCGTGCAGAACGACGCTCGCGTCCCGGTGCTCGCCCACCTCGACGGCATCTGCCACACCTACATTCATGCCGCGGCCGATCCCGCGATGGCGGTCAGGCTCGCGCTCAACGCCAAGATGCGCCGCACCGGCATCTGCGGCGCGACCGAGACCTTGCTGCTCGACGCGGCGTTCCCGGGCTCGGTCGAGGTCGTGCAGGCGCTGCTCGCGGCTGGCTGCGAGCTGCGTGGCGATGCGCGCGCGCAGGCGCTCGACCCACGCATCGCGCGGGCCAGCGCCAACGACTGGGACACCGAATACCTCGACGCGATTCTTTCGGTCGCGGTGGTCGACGGGCTCGACGCGGCGCTGGCGCACATCGCGCGCCATTCCTCGGCGCACACCGACGCGATCGTCACCGGCGACGCGGAAGCGGCCGAGCGCTTCCTCGCCGAGGTCGACAGCGCGATCGTGATGGTCAACGCCTCGACCCAGTTCGCCGACGGCGGCGAGTTCGGGCTCGGTGCCGAGATCGGCATCGCCACCGGCCGCCTGCACGCACGCGGCCCGGTCGCGCTCGAGGGGCTGACGACCTACAAGTGGCAGGTCCGCGGCCACGGCGAAGCGCGGGCCTGAAGTCCTCCCTGCCGCGCAGCGGTCGTGGGGAGGGGCCACGCGACGCTGGCGCTCGAGAAAACCCTTTCAATGTAGGATTTGTTCTGCTTCCGTTCGGAGCATGGCCGCGCTTGCCCCTTCTAGCCGTTCCGGAGCCCCATGCCTGGTTGAGCGGTCGCCGGCGCAGCCGCCATGGGCAGTGCGACTATTGGGACCATTCGCGAGACGGCACGATGATTCCCGCCGCCTGTGTCGAAGCCGAGATCGGCCTGCGTCGCCGCTGCCAGGACGTGCAGCGCGCATAGGGGGGATGTTCGAAATGCACGGCGGCCACGTCACCGGCAAGTCCTCCGGGGCCTCGTCGGCTGAAGTGACCCGCGCATGGGGAAGCGAGGATTTGAACAAGGGCCTCGCTTCCCCCTATGGACAAGCCTGAAGGGAGCCACTCCATGCGCTACAACCGTCTCGGCCAGTCCGGTCTCGTCGTATCCGAGCTGTGCCTCGGGGCGATGACCTTCGGCAACAAGCCGAGCGGGTTCTTCCAGCACGATCTCGACCAGGCCGGCTCGACCGCGCTGGTGCGGCAGGCGCTCGATGCCGGGGTCAACTTCATCGACACCGCCAACCTCTATACCGCCGGGCAGAGCGAGGAGTTCGTCGGCGGGGCGCTGCGGGCGCTCGGGGTGGCGCGCGACCGGGTGGTGATCGCCACCAAGGGCATGGGGCCGATGGGCGAAGGGCCCAACGACGCCGGCACCAGCCGCTACCACCTGCTGCACCAGATCGACGCCAGCCTCGCCCGGCTCGGGCTCGACCACGTCGACCTGTATCAGATCCACGGGTGGGACCCGAACTGCGGCATGGAGGAAGCGCTGCGGGCGATGGAGGACATCGTGCGTTCGGGCCGCGCGCGCTACATCGGGGTGTCGAACTGGGCCGCGTGGCAGATCGCCAAGGCGCTCGGCATCGCCGAGCGGCGCGGGTGGGACAAGTTCGTCTCGGTCCAGGCGCTCTACACCGCCGCCAACCGCGAGCTCGAGCGCGAGCTGGTGCCGATGATGCGCAGCGAGGGCCTCGGCCTGCTGGTGTGGAGCCCGCTCGCCGGGGGCCTGCTCTCGGGCAAGTACGCCCGCGGCGCGGACGACAAGGCCGAAGGGGAGGGCCGCCGCGCCAAGCTCGACTTCCCGCGCACCGACAAGGCGCTCGCGTTCGACCTCGTCGAGGCGATGCGGCCGATGGCCGAGAGCCGCGCCGTGGCGATCTCCGCGATCGCGCTCGCCTGGCTGCTGCACAAGGACGTGGTCTCGAGCGTGATCGTCGGCGCGCGCCGCGCGGACCAGCTGGCCGAAAATCTCGCTGCGAGCGAGGTCGAGCTCACCGCCGACGAGCTTGCGCAGCTCGACGCGCTCGGCACGCCCGAGATCGAGTACCCGGGCTGGGCGATCGCCTCGCAGGAGACCCGCCACGGGTTCCGCGTTTCCCCGCGCCGCCAGCCCCAATGATCTCTGAAAATCAGTGAAGCGGCGCTACCCCGTCACAGGCCTGCTCGGCGGCAGCTTCAACCCCGCGCACGAGGCGCACCGGCGGATCACGTTGTTCGCGCTGCTCGCGCTCGGGCTCGACGAGGCTTGGTGGCTGGTCTCGCCGGGCAATCCGCTCAAGCCCGCCGCCGGGATGGCGCCGCTCCCGGCGCGGGTCCGTTCGGCGCGGGCGATGGCGCGCAGTGCCCCGATCCGCGTCACCGCGATCGAGCGCGAGCTCGGCACGCGCTACACCGTGGACACGCTGCGCGCGCTCACGCGGCGCTTCCCGCGGCGCCGCTTCGTGTGGCTGATGGGGGCCGACAATCTCGCGCAGTTCCACCGCTGGAAGAACTGGCGCCAGATCGCCCGCGAGATGCCGATTGCGGTGATCGCCCGCCCCGGGTATGATGACCAGGCCCTCGCGAGCCCCGCGATGGCCTGGCTGCGGCGCTACCGGTTGGCTGCCGCCCGCATGAAAAACCGGCACGAATGGAGCGCTCCCGCGCTGATTGAACTGCGTTTCGACCCCGATCCGCGCTCGGCTACTGCGATACGCCGTGCGGATCCCGACTGGGCCGCCCGCTTCGCGGGGCCATCGCCCAGGGACGGGGTGACGCATTCCCTCATTCACGATTCGGCACAGAGCAAGGGGGCGGGCGCGTGAGGCCTGCGCCCGTGGTGCCACCGTCCATTCCCTCAAGGAGCATGACCCATTCCGATGACCCCGGAAAACATTGCGGCGCAAGTCCGGCCGGAACCTTCCGGCTCTTCGACCATCGTCTCCATCACTGACATGCCCGACGCTCCACAAGCCGTAGCCGGTTCGGCCCACGAGCTGATCCTCGACCAGCTCGATCAGGATCAGGCGCAGGAGCTCGTCACGATTCCGCTCGAGGGCAAGTCGAGCATCGCCGACCACATGGTGATCGCCTCCGGGCGCTCGACCCGGCAGGTCGCGGCGATGGCGGCCAAGCTCGCCGAGCGGCTCAAGAAGGAAGGCCACGGCACCGCTCGCATCGAGGGCCTGCCCGCGGCCGACTGGGTGCTGATCGACGCCGGCGACGTGGTGGTCCATCTGTTCCGCCCCGAAGTGCGCAGCTTCTACAACCTCGAGCGCATGTGGGGCTTCGGCGACGACGCGACCGCGGCCGGCGGGCGCGCTTAGGTCTCCCCTTGCCTTCAGGGGAGGGGCCACGATTTCCCCTCTCCCAACCCACTCCCCCGAAGGG
Source organism: Croceibacterium sp. (assembly GCA_036519255.1). Taxonomy (GTDB): domain Bacteria; phylum Pseudomonadota; class Alphaproteobacteria; order Sphingomonadales; family Sphingomonadaceae; genus Croceibacterium_A. The sequence goes on along the minus strand of DATDLP010000277.1, from coordinate 679 downwards.
GAGAGGATTATAGACGGCCCATGCAGCTCCACGTGATTGCCCGCGGCAAGATCGCCCGTTCGCCCGAGGCCGAGCTGGTCGAGCGCTATGCCAGGCGTATCGCCTGGCCGCTCCGCCTGACCGAGCTGCCCGAAAGCGGCGGGCGCATTCCCGAGCCGTTGACCCCGTTCCGCTCCGTGCTGCTCGACGAGCGCGGTCGCCAGCTCGGTTCGGAGGAGTTCGCCGAGATCCTGCGCGGCTGGCGCGACAACGGCGTGCGCGAGGCGCGCTTCGTGCTCGGAGCGGCCGACGGGCACGAGGCCGGCGAGCGCGAGCGGGCCGATCTGCTGCTCGCCTTCGGCAAGGCGACCTGGCCGCACCTGCTGGCGCGCGCGATGCTGCTCGAGCAGCTGTTTCGCGCGACCAGCCTGCTTGCCGGGCATCCCTATCATCGGGCAGGATAGCCGAAGTGAGGAACGGGTTCGCTTTGCTGTCGGTGGCCGCGGCCCTGCTGGCCGGAGCGGTGCTGGCCGCTGCCGGCGGCGCGCAGCGCGCGACCACGCCCGAAGGATCCGCCGAAACCCGCGCCGCGCTGCGCTCGGCGCTGGCCGAACGGCGCGCGGCGGAGGCGCGCAGCGTCCGGCTCCAGCGCGAGGCTGCAAGCGCGCGCACCGCCGCCGAACGCACCGCGCGCGAGGCC